>CALRVO020000012.1:0-17618 GCA_943371595.1 Sphingomonas paucimobilis | reverse complement strand
GCCGGCCGACCGGGCCCGGCGCTACGCCTGAGCCCCGGCCCAGTCGGCACGACAAGAACTAGAACCTGTTCTACCCTGCACCCATGACCAGGACGTACGTCGTCAGCGGAGCCGCCAGCGGGATCGGCGCGGCCACCACCACCCTGCTTCGCGCGCAAGGACACCGGGTGGTCACCGTCGACCTGCGCGATGCCGACGTGGTGGCCGACCTGGCCACGCCGGCCGGCCGGGCGAGAGCGGTCGCCGGCGTGCAGGACCTCACCGACGTCGTGCACGGCGTCGTACCCGCGGCCGGGATCGCCGGCATCACCGGCGTCGACCCGGCGCTGCTGATGTCGGTCAACTTCTTCGGCGCCGTCGGCCTGGTCCGCGGGCTCCACCGCGAGCTCACGGCCGCCGGTCGCGACGGTGGCGCGTCGGTGGTGCTGGTGGCGTCCAACTCGATCACCGGCATGCCCGGCTGGACCGTGGGCCCCGCGGCCGCCTGCCTGCGCGAGGACGAGGCCGAGGCGCGCGCGCTCGCGGCCCAGGTCGAGGCCGTGATGGTCTACCCCGCGAGCAAGGCGGCGCTGGCGTGGTGGGCGCGGCGCGAGGGGGTCAAGCCCGAGTGGATCGGCGCCGGCATCCGGCTCAACTCGATCGCCCCCGGCAAGGTCGCGACCGCGATGACCGAGCGGATCGACGCCGACCCGGTCTTCGGCCCGCTGCAACGCGACTACCCGACCGCGATCGGGCGCGACGGTCGCGCCGAAGAGATCGCGGCGCCCATCGCGTTCCTGCTCTCCGACGCCGCCTCGCTGATGGTCGGCACCTGCCTGTACGTCGACGGGGGCACCGACGCGCTGCTGCACCCCCTCTCGCCCGAGGGCTGGGAGGTCGGGCCGGTCGAGGTCTGAGGTCCTGTCCGAGTCCGGGAGCCTCAGGGCGTCGGGGAGCCGAGCTCCCTGAGACAGGTGACGGTCGCCTGCGCCACGCCCCCGAGGAGCACCTCGGCGGTCGCGGAGTCGGTGGAGCCCTCGGCGACGAAGGCGAGGTCGTCGTCGAGCACGCCGGACTCGACCAGCCGGTCGACGCCGTACTGGTCGACGAAGCTGCGGGCGAAGCACCCGGCGGCCGCCGGGTCGGCCGTGCCGTCACTCGCGAAACCCTCGGTCAGCGCCGCCACGGCCTGGTCGTCGCGGTCGCCGGAGCCCGAGGTGCCCGAGGTGCCCGAGGTCTCCGAGGTGTCCGAGACATCGGGGTCGCCGCTCCCGGCCGAGTCGTCGCCGCCCACGATCAACGCCACCGCGACACCGGCGCCGACGAGCAGGAGGACCACGAGCACGGCCGCGACCACCCAGCCCGTCCGGCGGTTCCGAGGGGGCGCCGGTGGACCTTGCCGGCCGTGTCCGGCGACCGGCGCGACCGCGAACGGTGCGGCCGGCGTCGGCGTCGGCGGCCGGAACGGCGGTGCGGGCGGGGCGGGCGCCGGGCTCGGGGTGGGCGTGGGCGTCGGGGTCCGCGGCGGCGGCGCGGCCCAGGTCGACGGTGCGGGGCCCGGCGCGGCGTCGGCCGGTCGGGGCGGCGTGGCGTCGTCGGGCAGGCGGACCACGGCACGCAGGTCGTCGCGCATGGCCGACGCCGACGGGTAGCGCTCACCGGGGTTCTTGGCCATCGCCGTGCGCAGCACGCGGTTGATCTCGGCGGCCAGCGGGCCGGTCGCGGCCAGCTGCGGGACCGGCTGCTCCACGTGGGCCATCATCACCTGGTAGTCGGTGCCCCCGGCGTACGGCGCGGAGCCGGCCAACGTCGTCCACAGCAGGCACCCGAGGGAGTAGACGTCGGTGGACTCGCCGGCCCGGCCGCCGAGGTGGAGCTCGGGCGCCATGTAGGAAGGGGTGCCGACCGTGCCCCCGGCCTGGGTCAGCCCGGCCTCGCTGCCCAGGTGGCGGGCGATGCCGAAGTCGCCGAGGTAGGCCTGCAGCTGGTGGTCGCGCTTGCGCAGCAGCACGTTGGCCGGCTTGATGTCGCGGTGGACCAGGCCCGCCGCGTGGGCGTCGACGAGCCCGTCGGCGACCTGGGAGATGAGGTTGACCGCGATCCGGGCCGGGGGCCGGCCGTGCCGGTGGAGCATCTGGCCCAGGTCGCCGTCGGGGATCAGCTGCGAGGCGATGTAGAGGCGCCCCTCGGCCTCGCCGAACGAGTAGACCTGCACGACGTGCGGGGAGTCGAGCGAGGCCTGGGCCTGCGCCTCGCGGATGAAGCGGGCCCGGAACTCGGGGTTCTCGCCGATGTGGGGGGTGATGATCTTGAGCGCCACCTGGCGGTTGAGCTGGGTGTCGAGGGCCTGGAAGACGATGCCCATGCCACCCACGCCGAGGCGCCGGCCGATCCGGAAAGGACCCAGCTGTGACCCGGTGTCGGGGTCGCTGGTCTCGCCGGGGTCCATGGTCACGGGACCCTACCTACCCCTCACCCGTCCCGGCATGCCCCGATCGGGCCACGGGCCTCCGGCCCCCCTCGCGCTGACCCGTCGTACATGTACGACGGGTCAGCGTCAATCGATCAGAACAGCAGGGCCGAGGCGGGGTCCTCGAGGAGGCCGGCGACGTCGGCGAGGAAGCGCGAGCCCTTCTCACCGTCGATGTGACGGTGGTCGAAGCTCAGCGCGAGGGTCGTGACGTGACGGACGACGATCTCGTCGACCCCGTCGCGGGTGACGACCCAGGGCTGCTTCTTGATCGCGCCGAAGCAGAGGATGGCCGACTCGCCGGGGTTGATGATCGGGGTGCCGGCGTCGACGCCGAAGACCCCGACGTTGGTGATCGTGAAGGTGCCACCGGCCATCTCGGCCGGTTGGGTGCGCCCCTCGCGCGCGGTCGCGGTGAGGCCACCGAGGGCCTCGGCGAGCTCGAGCAGCGAGAGCTGGTCGGCGTCCTTGACGTTGGGGACGACGAGCCCGCGGGGGGTGGCGGCGGCGATGCCGAGGTTGACGTAGTGCTTGTAGACGACCTCCTGGGCGGCGTCGTCCCAGTAGGAGTTGATCTCGGGCGTACGCCGCACCGCGAGCAGGACCGCCTTGGCCAGCACGAGCAGCGGGCTGACCTTGACGTCGCGGAACTCGCGGCGCTTCTTGAGCCGCTCGACCAGCTCGACGGTCGCGGTCGCGTCGAGGGTGACCCACTCGGTGACGTGGGGCGCGGAGAAAGCGGAGCCGACCATCGCGCCGGCCATCATCTTGCGCACCCCCTTGATCGGCTCGCGGGTCTCGCGGTCACCGGCCGCACGAGGCGACGGGGTCTCGAGGCTCGCTGCGCTCGCACCTCGACCACCGTTGGCGGCGGCGTGGACGTCGTCACGGGTGACCGTGCCGTTGGGTCCGGACGCCGCGCAGGTGGCGAGGTCGACGCCGAGGTCCTTGGCCAGCTTGCGCACCGGCGGCTTGGCGAGGACCCGGGTGTCGACGGACGAGGCGGGCGCGACCGAGCGGGCCGGGACGGCCTCCTCGGGCTCGGCGGCCTCGACCATCGGCGAGGCGAGCCCGGTCTCGAACGAGGCCTGCGTCTGGATGTGGGTGGCGAGAGCACCGCTCGCGACCTTGCGGGCACGGCGGTTGGGGGCGCGGTCGGCCTTGTTGCGCCCGACCAGGCTCTCGCCCTCGCCACCACCGCTGGCGGCGGGGTTGGACAGGTCGATCACCATGTCGGGCTGGGCGGGCGCGGCCGGCGTGGCGGCCGGCTCGGCCACCGGCGCGTCGGCACCGATGCGGATGATCGGGGTGCCGACGGCGACGGTCTCGCCCTCGGCGACGAGCAGGGCGGTGACCTCGCCGGCATAGGGCGAGGGCAGCTCGACCAGCGACTTGGCGGTCTCGATCTCGACGACGATGTCGTTGACGGCGACCACGTCGCCGACCTTGACCTTCCAGGTGACGATCTCGGCCTCGATGAGGCCCTCGCCCACGTCGGGCAGGAGGTAGTCGGCCATCTCAGAACTCCAGACTGCGGTCGACGGCGTCCAGGACGCGGTCGAGGTCGGGGAGGAAGTCCTCCTCGATGCGTGACGCGGGGTAGGGGGTGTCGTAGCCGCCGACGCGCAGCACGGGCGCCTCGAGGGAGTAGAAGCACTCCTCGGTGATGCGCGCCGACAGCTCGGCGCCCAGGCCGAGGTTGACGTGCGCCTCGTGGACGACGATCGCGCGGCTGGTGCGGCGTACGGAGTCGAGCACCGGGCCCATGTCGAGCGGCGAGAGGGTGCGCAGGTCGATGACCTCGAGCGACCGACCCTCGGCGGCGGCGGCCTCGGCGGCCTTCAGCGCGGTCTTGACCGTCGGGCCGTAGGCCAGCAGCGTCGCGTCGGTGCCCTGGCGGACCACCCGCGAGCTGAAGAGCGGCTCGGGGGTCTCGGTGTCGTCGAGCTCGGCCTTGTCGGCGTGGTACTGCCGCTTGGGCTCGAGGAAGATCACCGGGTCGTCGCAGGCGATGGCCTGCTGGATCATCCAGTAGCCGTCGACGGGGTTGGAGCAGGCGACGACCTTGAGGCCGGGGGTGTGGGCGAACTGCGCCTCGGGCGACTCGCTGTGGTGCTCGACCGCGCCGATGCCGCCGCCGAAGGGGATGCGGATGACCATCGGCATCGGGACCCGGCCCTTGGACCGGTAGTGGATCTTGGCGACCTGGCAGACGATCTGGTCGTAGGCGGGGTAGACGAAGCCGTCGAACTGGATCTCGACGACGGGCCGGTAGCCACGCATGGCCATGCCGACCGCGGTGCCGACGATGCCGGACTCGGCCAGGGGTGAGTCGATGACGCGGTCCTCGCCGAAGTCCTTCTGCAGACCGTCGGTGATGCGGAAGACGCCGCCGAGCTTGCCGACGTCCTCGCCCATCAGCAGGACCTTGGGGTCGTCCTCCATCGCCTTGCGCAGGCCCATGTTGAGGCCCTTGGCGAGGGTGATCTTCTGGGTCGTGCCGGCCATCTCAGTGGCTCCCCTCGAACGACGCGTGGTAGGCCGCGAAGCCCTCGCGCTGGACGCGCAGCTCCTCGGTCTCGTCGGCGTAGACGTGCTCGAACATCGCCCCGGGCCGCGGGTCCGGCAGGGCCTTGCAGCCCTCGCGCAGGGTGTGACCCAGCTCGTCGGCCTCGGCGGCGATGTCGGCCATGAAGCCGTCGTCGACCAGGCCGTTGCGGCGCAGGTAGACCTCGACGCGGGCGATGGGGTCCTTGAGCTTCCAGCTCTCGACGTCGTCGGAGAGGCGGTAGCGCGTCGGGTCGTCGGTGGTCGTGTGGGCGCCCATCCGGTAGGTGTAGGCCTCGACGAGGGTCGGGCCCTGCCCGTCGCGGGCGCGCTGCAGCGCGGCCTGCGTGACGGCGTACGTCGCGAGGACGTCGTTGCCGTCGACGCGCACGCCGGGGAAGCCGAAGCCCAGGGCGCGCTGGTAGAGCGGGATCCGGGTCTGGCGCTCGATCGGCTCGGAGATCGCCCACTGGTTGTTCTGGCAGAAGAACACGACCGGGGCGTTGTAGGAGGCGGCGAAGATGAACGCCTCGTTGACGTCGCCCTGGCTGCTGGCCCCGTCGCCGAAGTGGGCGACGACCGCGGTGTCGCGCTCGGCGTCGCCGGTGCCGACGTCACCGTCGCGCTGCACGCCCATGGCGTAGCCGGTCGCGTGCAGGCACTGCGCGCCGATCACGATCGTGTAGAGCGCGAAGTTGAATTCCGAGGGGTCCCAGTCGCCGTGGTCGACCCCGCGGAACAGACCGAGCTGCTTGAGCGGGTCGACCCCGCGGCAGTAGGCGACGCCGTGCTCGCGGTAGGTCGGGAAGACGTAGTCCTGCGGACGCAGCGCGCGGCCGCAGCCGATCTGCGCGGCCTCCTGGCCGAGCAGCTGGGCCCAGATGCCGAGCTCGCCGTGGCGCTGCAGGGCGGTGGCCTCGGTGTCGATGCGCCGGGTCAGCACCATGTCGCGGTAGAAGCCGCGCAGCTGGTCGGCGGAGAAGTCGAGGTCGAACTCGGGGTGGTGCACCCGCTCGCCCTCGGGCGTCAGCAGCTGGACCAGCTCGGGGCCACCGTCGCTCTGGCTGGGGCCGAAGACCTCGACCAGGTCGGGCCCGAAGGCCCCGGTGTCTGCGGGGTCAGGGGGTGCATTCATCTCGCGGCTCCTTGTCGTCGCCCGGGCTGTGGGGTCTCCACGCCGGGTGGCTCGGCCCGGGGCGCCGCGGGTCGTTCCGCAGGGATGGCGCGGCTGTGACCCGGGACACAATCGGGATGCCGGACAACGTACCGCCGGGTGGCGCACGCTCGCCAACCGAGCCCTACGCTGACGTCATGGCCCCGACCTCGAGCGACCGGAAGTCCGCCAAGAACCGTACGGCGTCCACGACAGTCGCGGCGCCGCCCGCCACCGTCTTCGCGATCCTGGCCGACCCCCGCCAGCACCCCCGCATCGACGGGTCGGGCACGGTGACCGGCTCGATCTCGGGCCCCGAGCGGCTCGAGCTGGGCTCGGAGTTCGGGATGACGATGAAGCAGGGCGCGCCGTACAAGATCAAGAACAAGGTGGTCGAGCTCGAGCCCGACCGCCTCATCGCCTGGCGCCACATGGGCCAGCACCGGTGGCGCTACGAGCTCTCCCCCACCACCGACGGCGGCACCCGGGTCACCGAGACCTGGGACCTGTCGCACTACCCGGCGATCGGACGGGCCGCCCTCAGCGCACTGTTCGGCACCAAGACCCAGAAGGCGATCGAGGCGACCCTGGTCAAGCTCAAGGCCGCCGCCGAGGGCGACGCCGCGGGGCGTTGAGCCCGGCCGCATAGGCTGGCCTCGCCCACGTCGGGCGACGAGACAGGAGACCGCCATGGACTGGTGGATGTGGCTGGTGCTGGTGCTGGTGATCGCGGCGCTCGCCGTCGGGGGTCTGCTCGCGCTGCAGGCCCGTCCCCGCCGCGGCGGCGTGATCGTGGGCGGGTCGGCCCCGCGCCGCAAGCGGGGGTCGTCGTGACCCGGTTGATGCGCACCTCCGAGGTGACCGCCCTCCCGGTCGTGACCCTCGCCGGCGACGACGTCGCCCAGGTCAAGGACATCGCTTTCTCCGGCGACGGCGGCGCCGTGGCCGGCTTCACCCTCGCCGGGCGCGGCCTGTTCTCCGGCCCGCTCAAGACCGGGCTGCTCTGGGGCAAGGTCGTGGGCCTGGGCCCCGACGCGGTCATGATCGCCGACGAGTCGGCGCTCGACCCGGTCGACGACGTACGCCGCGCCGCGGCCTCGGCCGAGGGCGGCTCGGGCGGCAACGTCCTGGGCGACCAGGTCCTCACCGACGGCGGCACCGACCTCGGCAAGGTCGTCGACGTGATCATCGAGTTCGACAACGGCAGCAGCGCCTGTGACGTGGTGGGCTACGAGATCGAGGCCTCCGAGCACCTCGCCGCCAAGGCCTCCAACGCCAGCAACGGCACCCGGCTCCTGGTGCCGCTGCCCGACACCCTGGCGGTCTCGGGCGAGCACCTCATGGTGCCGGCCAGCGCCGAGGGCTTCGTGTCCGGCGACCTCGCGGGCTTCGGCGCCGCCGTGGCCGCGTTCCGCGCCCAGCTGGGCGGCACGCACACCACCGCACCCGCCGAGCCCGACCCGCCCGCTGAGACCTCCCAGCCCACTGAGCCCCCTGGCCCGGCAGGGACCACGGACCTCGGGTCCGACATCAAGACGGACGGGGCACCCTGACGTGCAGTGGTCACAGCTCAAGGGCCGCAAGGTCGTCAGCACCGCCACGGCCGACAAGGTCGGCAAGGTCAACGGCTTCGTGCTCGACCCGGCCACCCGGTCGGTCGTCGCCCTGGTCCTGAAGAAGACCGAGTCGGGCAGCGTCGTGCGGTGGAGCGACCTGGTCGCCGTCGGCAGCGACGCGGTCACGGTGGCCGACGCCGCGGTGATCGTCGAGCCCGACCAGGCCCTCGAGGCGCTGTCCGGCAAGCGCGGCACGGTGCTCAAGAAGGTCGTGCTCGACGACGACGGCCGGGCGATCGGCAAGGTCACCGACCTCGACCTCGACCCCGAGTCCGGTGCGCTGCGCGAGCTCGTGCTCGACGAGCGCACCGTCCTCGGTGAGCGGCTGCTCGGCGTCGGCTCCCACGCCGTCGTCGTCCGCGCCGACTGACGTCCTACTCGGTGGTCGCGGAGCCCTCGCCCTCGACCCTGTCGTCGAAGATCAGCTCACCCTCGGCGTCGACCGGGACGTAGGTGACGTCGAACCCGATCGGCGAGCCCGCCTGGTACTCGAAGTTCTCTCCGTAGGAGAAGGTCTCACCGGTGTCGAGCGTGTAGATGCCGGCGTCGTTGAACCCGCCCGGAGCGAGCTCGAACTTGTTGACGTCCTGCGCCTCGAAGAGCTCGTCGCTGACGAGCCCGTCCATGCCCCCGAGGTAGGGCCAGTCGTCGTAGCGTGCCTCGACGTCGACCAGGCTGGAGCCGAGGTCGATCGGGTCGCCGTTGTTGGTGACCACGTAGTTGAGGAAGACGAGGTCGTCACCCGGCTCGATCAGGGGCTTGTTGGTGTCGGGGTCGACGAAGCTGCCGGTGTCGTCGGCCTTGGCCGTGCCCACCTGGTAGACGTCGACGGTCACGTCGCCGGCCTCGATCGTTGTGAGCTTGTCGCCCGGGGTGGTCACCGGCAGGGCCCAGGCCGGCTGTCCGGCCGCGGCCGAGGGCGCCGGCGGCGGCTCCTCGACGGACTCGGTCTCGGTCTCGGTGGTCTCGGGCTCCGTGGTCGACTCGGTCTCGGCGGGAGTCTCGGCCGGGGTGCTCGACGAGCTGTCGTCGGTGCCGGCGTCACCCTCGTCGGAGTCTCCCCCGCAGGCCGTGAGGCCGATCGTGGCGAGGACGGCCAAGGAGCCGAGGGCCAGGGCGGGACGGCGGGAACGCAGGTACATCGAGAAGAACTCCTCCACAGTGGCTGACGGTGCTCGCCGACCGTGCCCCGTGGGGGTGGGCCCAAACGTCGGGCACCGCCCCACCCGTCAACGCCGTGGCCGCAGCACCTGGAGCCAGGCGCGCCCCTCGTGCCCGGTGTTCTGCTCGCGCACCGTCACCGGCACCGAGCCGACGGACGCGCGGCGTGGCGCGCGGAGGACCGCCCGCCCCATGCCCGCGTCGTCGGACCGGAACCGGGCCAGTCGCGGCACACCCGGCACCAGCACCAGGTAGGACCGCTGCGGGACCAGCCCCGCGACCCGGACTACGACGCGTGCCCCGGCGCGGACGGTCCGGCGTGCGAGGCGCACCCCCAGCTCACCGTCGTGGACCGGGGTGACCTCCTCCGACTGCCGCGTCGTGACGACCACCGTGCCGTAGCCCGGGGCCCTCACGGTCGCCCGCGCCGCGATCCGACCACCCGAGAAGCTGCGCCGGAGCGGTAGTGACTCGCCCTGCACCCGGAGCAGGACGCCGTCGCGCAGCCACCGCCAGGTGACCGTGACACCGGCGACGTCGGGGAGGCCCACCGCCGCGCGCAGCACCGATCCGCTCTCGGGCCGCCCGGTCACCGTGATCGGGAGCGGGCCGAGGTCGCCCGGCCCCACAGCGCCGGCCTCGGCTGTCACCTCGCGATCGACGTACCCGAGCGCGCTGGCCTTGACCACCACGCGGAGCTCGTGTCCGAGGTCGCCGGGCACGACGGCGTACGACGGGCTGTCGTCGCCCACGTCGGCCCACGGCCCGTCGTCGACCCGGGTCTGCCACCGGTAGGTGACGTCGTCGGGTCGCGGTGACCACTGGTCCTCGGCGGCACCGGTGACGGTCAGGGTCTGACCGACCTGCGGCACCCCGGAGACCTGGACGACCGGCGCGACGTCGAACGGGGCGGCCGCTACCGGTCCGCGCGATACCGAGACCGCGTCGGTGGGCGTGTACCCCGCCCTCGTCGCGGTTGCCAGCACCCGGACGTCGCTGCCCGCGTCCGTCGGCCGCAGCGCGAAGGTCACGCCCGACCCGGCCTCGGCCCAGGCACCGTTTCCTGCACGGGTCTGCCACACGTAGGACACCGAGTCCGCGAACGGCGCCCACTGCTCAGGACCGGCACCGGTCGCCGTCAGGGTCTCCCCCACCTGCACCGTGCCTGACACCACCAGCGTCGGTGTGGCGGTGAACTCCGCCGTGGCGACCGGACCTCGCACCGCCGTGAGCGTGTCGGTGCTGGTGTAACCGGCCTTGGTCGCCCGGACGACCACCCGGAGGTCCGCCCCCACGAGGGACGGCCCCGGGGTGAAGGACACGTCGCTGGCGACGTCCGACCAGGTCCCTGAACCGGTCCGGGCCTGCCAGACGTAGGACACCGAGTCCGCCACCGGCGACCACTGCGCAGCGGCGGCCCCAGACGCGGTCAAGGTCTCACCGACCCTCAGGATGCCGGCGATCTCAGGCGTCGGCACCGCGTCGAAGTCAGCGGGTGCCACCGGACCACGCGCGGCCGAGGCCGCGTCCGTCGAGGCGTAACCGGCCTTCATCGCCGTCGCGACCACCCGCACGTCACGACCCGCGTCCTGCGGCCGCAGCACGAACGTCGACCCCGTCCCCGCATCGGACCAGGCGCCCGACCCTGCCCGGGTCTGCCACACGTAGGACACCGAGTCCGCCACCGGCGACCACGCACTGGCACCTGCACCCGTCGCGGTCAACGTCTCGCCCACCGTCAAGGTCCCGGACACCACCGGCGTCGCCACACCCGTGAACCCAGCCGTCCCGACCGGCCCACGAGCAGCCGACGTCGCATCAGTCGAGCTGTAACCGGCCTTCACCGCCGTCGCGACCACCCGCACGTCACGACCCGCATCCTGCGGCCGCAGCACGAAGCTCGCACCGGCCCCGGCATCGGACCACGCACCCGACCCTGCCCGGGTCTGCCACACGTACGACACCGCGTCCGCCACCGGCGACCACTGCGCCACACCCGCACCCGTCGCGGTCAACGTCTCGCCCACAGTCAACGTCCCCGACACCACCGGCGTCGGCGCCGTGACGAACGCAGCCGTCCCGACCGGACCACGAGAATCCGACGTCGCATCGGCCGAGCTGTAACCCGCCTTGGTCGCGGTCACCACCACCCGCACGTCACGCCCTGCATCCTCGGGCCGCAGCACGAACGAGACGCCGGTGTCCGCATCGGACCAGGCACCCGCCCCTGCCCGGGTCTGCCACACGTACGACACCGCGTCCGCCACCGGCGACCACTGCGCCACACCCGCACCCGTCGCGGTCAGCGTCTCGCCGACCATGAGCGTGCCCGACACCACCGGCGTCGCCACGGTCGTGAACGGAGCCGCCACCACCGGACCCCGAGGCGAAGAGGCACTGGCGCTGCCGGCATAGCCGTCTCGGACGGCCGTCGCCACCACACGCACCTCGCGGCCGACGTCCACGGGCCGCACCACGAAGGTCGCGCCCGTGCCGGCGTCGACCCACGGACCCGACCCCGTGCGGACCTGCCACACCTGGCCGACCACGTCCGCCGACGGGGACCAGTCATCGGCACCAGCACCCGTCGCGGTCAACGTCTCGCCCACCGCCAACGTCCCCGACACCACCGGCGTCGCCACCGTCGTGAAACCAGCCAGGCCCACCGGACCACGAGCAGCCGACGTCGCGTCCGCCGAGCTGTAGCCCGCCTTCACCGCGGTCACCACGACCCGCACGTCACGCCCGGCATCCAGCGGCCGCACCACGAAGCTCACACCGGTCCCGGCATCGGACCAGGCACCCGCACCCGAGCGGGTCTGCCACACGTACGACACCGAGTCCGCCACCGGCGACCACGCAGCCACACCAGCACCGGTCGCGATCAGCGTCTCGCCCACCGTCAGGGCGCCGGACACCACCGGCGTCGCCACCGTCGTGAAACCAGCCAGGCCCACCGGACCACGAGCAGCCGACGTCGCGTCCGCCGAGGCGTAGCCCGCCTTGACCGCCGTCGCGACCACCCGCACCTCACGCCCCGCGTCCTGCGGCCGCAGCACGAAGCTCACACCGGTGCCCGCATCGGACCAGGCGTCCGAGCCCGTTCGGGTCTGCCACACATAGAACACCGAGTCCGCCACCGGCGACCACTGCGCCACACCAGCACCGGTCGCGGTCAACGTCTGGCCCACCGTCAGGGCGCCGGACACCACCGGCGTCGCCACACCCGTGAAATCAGCCGTCGCCACCGGACCACGAGCAGCCGACGTCGCGTCCGCCGAGGCGTAGCCCGCCTTGACCGCCGTCGCGACCACCCGCACCTCACGCCCCACGTCCTCAGACCGCAGCACGAACGACACACCGGTCCCCGCATCAGACCAGGCACCCGACCCAGAGCGGGTCTGCCACACGTACGACACCGCATCCGCCACCGGCGACCACTGACCGGCACCCGCACCGGTCGCCGTCAAGGTTTCCCCGACCGTCAACGTCCCCGAGACCACCACAGTGGGCACGGTGGAGAAGCCAGCCGTCGCGACGGGACCGCGCGCCAGGGAATCGCTGGCGGTCGCCGCGTAGCCCGCCAGGGTGGCTGTCGCCCTCACCTGCACGTCACGGCCCGCATCCACCGGACGCAGCACGAACGTCGACCCGGTCCCTACCGCGGCCCACGGGCCAGATCCGTCTCGGACCCTCCACTCGTAGGCGACCGAGTCCGCCACCGGGGACCACTGATCGGCACCCGCACCGGTCGCCGTCAACGTCTCGCCCACCGTCAAGGATCCCGACACCACCGGCGTCGGCACCGTCACGAACGCCGCCGACGCGATCGGCCCGAGCACGCTGGAGACCCGGTCGGTGGTGGCGTAGCCCGCCTTGCTGGCGGTGGCGACGACTCGGATGTCCGCACCCGCGTGCTCGACGCGCAGCTCGAAGGTCTCGCCGGACGTCACGGGCACCCAGTCGCCACCAGCCCGCACCTGCCACTGGTAGGACACCGAGTCCGCCACCGGCGTCCACTCGCCGACCCCGGCTCCGCTCACCGTGACCGTGTCACCGACGCGCAGCACGCCCACCACCACCGGCGTCGGCGTCGCGGAGAAGACGGCCGGCGTGACCGGACCTCGTGGGAGCGACGGGGAGTCGGTCGTGGCGTAGGCGGCCTTGGTCGCGGTCGCGACCACACGTACGTCCCGGCCCAGGTCCACCGGACGGAGCACGAACGTGTCCCCCGTGCCGACGTCGCTCCACCCGCCCCCGCTGCCTGCTGCACGGGTCTGCCACACATAGCCCACCGAGTCCGCCTCGGGTGACCAGGACGCGGCTCCCGCACCCGTCACCGTCAGGGTCTCCCCCACCTGTGCCGTGCCGGACACCACCGGTGTCGGGACGCCACTGAAGGCTACGGGGGGCACCGAGCCCACCGGGTCGGACGCGGTCTCGGTGGCGACGTACCCGGGAAGCCGACCGGTCGCGACCACCCGGATCTCTCGACCCACGTCCTCGAGCCGCACCGTGTAGAGCGGCCCCGTGGCCGCCTGCGACCACGGCCCGTTCCCGACCCGCACCTGCCACACGTAGTCCACGGACTCCGCGATCGGGTCCCACAGGCCAGTGTCCGCGTCGCTCACCGTCAGGGTCCGTCCCACCTGCGCCGCACCCCGGACCTGGGGCGTCGGCACCGTCGTGAAGGCGGCCGGCGCCACCGGGCCGATCGGGTCGGAGGTGACGGTCAAGGTCTCGTACCCGTCACGCGAGCCGGTCACCCGGACCCTCAGGAGCTTCCCGACATCGGCAGCCTGGAGGTTGTAGAACGCGGCGACACTCAAGTCGCTCCAGTCGTTCCCGTCGGTCGACCCCTGCCACAGGAAGGTGACCGCTGTCGGGTCGGTCGGACCCCAGGCGCCGGGTCCGAAGCCCGTGACCACCAGCGTCTCGTTGACCGCGGCGTCCCCCGTCACCGTGAGGGTCGGCGGGGAGAACGTGTCCGCCCCCACCGCTGCCGTGGGGCTCGACGTGGTGGTGAGGGGGAGGTAGTCCGGCTGGGTGGCCACGGACTGCAGTCGCAGCTGGTAGCCGTCGTCGGCGGGCGGGATCTCGTAGGTGATCCTCGTCGCCGAGGGGATGTCGGTCCAGGTCGAGTCCGCCGGCAGCTTGCGCTGCCACTGGAACGCCTGCTGCGCGCCGTCCGGCGTGATGGAGGCGGGAAACGTGCCCCCGTCGCCGACGAGCTGTCCCCCGACCACGGCGTCACCGAAGAACGTCAGGGCCTCGACACGCCGCTGCGTGCCCGGCGCGACCGTGACGGCGGGGCTGGTGCGCACCGAGTCGGTGTAGCCCGACCGCTTGCCGGTCACGATCACGCGCACCTCGCCGCCGGCGCGGACCAGCCCGCGGGTGAGCACGAGCGAGGAGCCGGTCTGTCCGACGAGCGTGCTCCACGTGTCGGTGGGGGTGTCGCGGACCTGCCACTCCTGGGTGCGCGTGGTGGCCGTCGGCGTCCAACCGGTCCCACCGACGAACACCGTGTCGCCGATCGCCACGGTGCCCGCGACGGTCGGCTCGGCCTCCACGGTGAACACGTTGGGCACGGTGGCGGTCGCCGAGGTCGTCGTCACGGTCTCGTAGCCGAGCTTGCTGCCGGTGGCCCTCACCCGCAGCCGCTGCCCGGCGTCGGCCGCGGTCACGACGTACTGGTCCGCCGCACCGGCAGGCCCGCTGATGTCGGTCCACGTGTTGCCGTCGGGGCTGCGCTGCCACCGGTAGTCGACCGCGTCAGCAACCGGCGACCACGTGCCCGGAGCGGCGTTGATGGCCCGCAGGGTCGAGCCGATCGCGGGGTCGCCGAAGATCTGCGGCGTCCGGGTCGTCGTCCACTGCAGCGGAGCGACCACGAGACCGGCGGACCGGGCGCTGCGCGTGGTGTAGCCCGAGCGCAGCACGGACCGGATGGCGGCGAACTCGTAGCCCACGTCGGCCGGCCGGAGCATGAAGGTGGTGACGTCGGAAGCGACGTTCTGCCAGGCGCCCAGGCTCTCGTCGCCCACCAGGCGCCGCACGAAGTTGTAGCTGACCTGCGTGGGCTCCGGGTCCGAGGTCATCGTCCCGACGTCGGCGACCAGGGTCCGGCCCGGCTGCGCCGCCCCGCCCCCCTGGACCGTCAGCGACGGGGTGCCGGTGATGTCGAACTCCCCGTCCTCCACCACGACCGTCGCGGTGGCGACCTCGGCCGTCTCGTAACCGATCCGGTTGAGGCCGACCACGCCGCGGAACTCGTAGCCGATGTCGTCCGTGGTGAACTGGTAGAGGGAGCTGCCCTCCGAGACCCGCACCCAGGGGTCCGTCGGGCTGAGGCGGCGCTCGAAGTACCTCACCCTGCTCGTGGACACGGGAGTCGAGGCGACCGCGTCCTCGTCGATGATCGCGTTGGTGCCCGGCACCCGCGAGCTCCCCCGGAGGACCGGTTGCCCGGTGACGGCGAACTGCCCGAGCGCCACGCTGTCGGCAGAGGTGAACGTCACCGTCCGAGTGCCCCCCGGCCCAATCGCCGTGGCCTCGTAACGCAGCCGCGAGCCCGTGCCGGTGGGCGTGTACGACGCCCCGGTCGCCCCGGGGATCTCGGTGGCGTTCCCGTCCGAGTCCACCGAGAACCACTGGTAGGTCACTGCGTCCGGCGTCGGGCTCCAGTGGGTGGGGCCGGCCTGGTAGGCCTCCACTGGCACGCCCACCTTGAACTGCTGACCCGGCGCGAACCCGGCCGTGGGCACGGTGGTGTAGCCGGGCGCGACGACGGTGATCGTGTTCGGCGCCCAGACGGCAGTGGACCGGTAGGTCGGCCTGATCAGCTGGATACCTCCCCTGAACTCGAAACCGACGTCCGCCTCGGTGATGGCGTAGTTCGGTCCGGTGCGGTGCTGCTGCCATGCGGCGGGATCAGTGGATCCTGCCGGACGGCGCTGGAAGACGGAGAGGAAGTTCGTGGATGTCGGGACCGACGAGAGATCGTCGAGCTCGACGATCAGAAATCTCCCGGGCACCGGGTCTACTCCACCAGACGTCAGCAGCGGGTCGCCGGAGGTCTCGAACTCCCCCAGGGCGACAGTTGTGGGAGAGGTGAACCGCACCGTCTCGGTTCCTCCCGGCCCGGTCGCGGTGGCCAGGTACCCCAAGCTGCTTCCCGCGACGGTGGGGGTGTAGGACGGACCGGTGGCCCCGTCGATCGTGGTGTTGACGCCGGAGAACCACTGGTAGGTGACGCTGTCCGGCGTCGGGCTCCAGAACGCCGGTCCGGCCTGGTAGGCCTCGACCGGCACCCCGACCTGGAAGACCTGACCCGGCGCGAACCCGGCCGTGGGCACGGTGGTGTAGCCGGCCTGAGGCACGACGACCGGCTCTGTGAAGAGCTGGACGGATGCGTACGCTCCCCTCGTGATCAGCAGGTAGCCCCGGATCTCCATGCCCCGCGCCGAGGTCGGTATCGCGTACGACCGGTCGCCGGAGCTGAAGGGCCTGACGGTCTGCCAGGCGGCGGGGTCGGTCGATCCCGCCGGCCTGGTCTGGAAGGTGTAGAAGCGGTTGACGTCCGACGGGGCGGTCACCAGGCCCGTCGCGTCGATCACCAGGGAGGTGCCGGGGACCGGGTCGGGGGCCGCGTCCAGGACCACGGTGCCCGAGACCTGCAGCTGGCCGGGCACCACATTGGTCGGCGAGGTGAACTGCACCGTCCGGGTGCCCTCCGGCCCGGTCGCGGTGGCCTCGTACCTCAGACGACCTTGTCCGGAGGTCGGGGTGTAGGTCGGCCCGATGGCCCCGTCGATCGCATCGGTGACGTTGCTGGGTTGGACGAAGTACCACTGGTAGGTGACGCTGGTCGGCGTCGGGCTCCAGAACTCCGGCCCCGCCTGGTATGCCTCCACCGGCACCCCGACCTGGAAGACCTGGCCGGGTGCGAACCCGGCCGTCGGCACTACGGTGTACGCCGCCTGCGCCGGCGCGGCCGGGGCCAGCACGCCCAGGCCGAGGGCCAGCGCGAGTGCGATGACGAACAGGCGCAGCCGACCGGTGGAAGGGCGCGCGGGACGGGGGGAGGGAGCACTGGGGGGCACGACGGACAACTCCTCATGGGTCGGACCCGAGACCCTGCGACCCTGTCAACGCCGACCGTGCGAAACATCCGTGAGCCTCACTGATGTTCTCGTCGCGGGCGCCCACCACGATTGGGACATGGTGATCGAGATCCACCTCGAGCCGGCCGGCGACGACCCCCGTGCCGCCCCGACCGGGCTGCTGCGCGGCGACGACGGCCGGGCGGTGGCGTTCGGGTGCTGGCTCGACCTGCTCGGCGCCCTCACCGACGCCGTGGACCGGCAGTCGACCGGCCGGATCAGCCCCTGACCGGGTCGTCGCCCCCGACCCCGTCGGGCACGACGGCCGCGATCTCGGCCCGCGAGCCGACCTGCAGCTTGGCCAGCACCTTCGCGACGTGGCTCTCGACCGTACGCCGACTCACCACCAGGTGCTCGGCGACCTGCGGGTTGGACCAGCCCTGGGCCACCAGCAGCGCCACCCGCGCCTCGGCCGGGCTGAGCGACTCCCACCCGTGCGCGCCCCGACGCCGGGTGCCCCGTACGCCGTCCCGCAGGCCCTCCGCGCGCAGCCGGGCCCGCAGGTCGTCGGCCGCCCACATGGCGCC
>CALRVO020000011.1:0-18433 GCA_943371595.1 Sphingomonas paucimobilis | reverse complement strand
CTCGTGACGGTTGCTAGCGCAACCTCCTCGACCACCGTGGAGTGACGGTCGGCGTACGACCTCGACCTCCGCGGGGTGGGGTCGGTGTGGGGCTGTGGAACGTGGTCTCGTGACGGTTGCTGGCGCAACCTCCTCGACCTCCGTGGAGTGACGGTCGGCGTACGACCTCGACCTCCGTGGGGTGGGGTTGGTGTGGGGCTGCGGGGTCTCGAGGCTCGTCGCTTGCGCTCCTCGCACCTCGACCACCGTATGGGTCAGACGGGGACGGAGCCGATGGCGACGCGGGCGCGGCCGGTGAGGTCGAGGGGGCCGTCGGTGTGGGGGACGAAGACGGACTGGCCGTGGGTGACGGTGAGCGAGGTCGTCGGGGTGTCGCGGCGGGCGACGGTGAGGGTGCCGTCGAGGACCAGGATCGTGCGGGGGCCGGTGGGGGGCACCCGGCGCAGGGGGAGGTCGCCGACGGTGAGGCAGAACTCCGCGACCGGGGGTGAGAGGTGCACGAAGCCGCGGGTGCGCTCGGCGGGGGCGAAGCGGGGCGGGGGGATCGGGGTGAAGCCGGTGACCGCGAGCAGCTCGGGCACGTCCATGTGCTTGGGCGTCAGGCCGGCGCGCAGGACGTTGTCGGAGGAGGCCATGATCTCGACGCCCAGCCCCTCGAGGTAGGCGTGCACGACGCCGGCGTCGACGAACATCGCCTCGCCCGGGGCGAGGACGACGTTGTTGAGCAGCAGGGTGACCAGCACGCCGGGGTCGCGCGGGTAGGCGCCCACGAGCTCGCCGGCCCGGGTGAGGGCGCGGGCGGCCTCGGCCTGGACGGCGGACCCGCCGGTGCGGTGGGCGGGGTGCTTGGTCTGTTCACGCGCGGCGCGGGCGCCGGCGTGGCGGGCGGCGTCGCCGACGTCGCGCAGCAGGCGCACCAGCGGGCGGCCCTCGAGGGCCAGGGTCTCGGTGACGACGTCTCGCAGCGCCTGCGCCGGTGAGCCCTGCTGCAGCCGGTCGGCGACCCGGTCGGCCCAGGGGTGGTGGAGCAGGCGCAGCATCGCCGCGGAGGAGTCGACGTCGCGGAAGCCGGCGAGGCCCTCGAAGCGGGTCAGGGCGAAGATCAGCTCGGGCTTGTGCCAGGAGTCCTTGTAGTTGCGGTGGCCGGCGTCGGTGGGCACGCCCGCGTCGTCTTCGGCGCGGTGGCCGAGCCGGGCCCGCTCGCTGCTGGGGTGCACCTGCAGCGACAGCGGCTGGTCGACGGCCAGCACCTTCATCAGGTAGGGCAGCCGGTCACCGAAGACACCGGCGACCCGGCGGCCCAGCAGGGCGTCGGGGTCGGCGGCGACGACCTCGTCGAGGCGACGGCCATCGGGCAGCGTCGACGGGTCGCCCTCGTGGGCCCCCATCCACAGCTCGGCCTCGGGCCGGCCGCTCGGCGGACGCTCGAGGAACCAGGCGAGCTGGTTCCGCGACCCCCATGCATAGTCGCGCACGGGGTTGCCCATCACGAACACCGGTCAGCCGGGTCTCTCGACACCCGAGCGGTCGACGTACGTCGTGCCCTCGAGCTCGGCGACGGTGGGCGCGCCGAACATCGGCAGGCCCTGCTCGCGGCGCAGGAAGCCCCAGATCAGCGGCACCAGCACGACCATCGCCACGCCGACGCCGGCGATGAGGAAGGGGTGGGTCTCGTCGACGCCCAGCGGCGCCCAGCCGGCCTTGTCGAGCAGCGCGACGCCCGACATCGTCAGCACCACGACGATGCCGCGGCGGATGAACGACTGCGGCACCCGCGGCGCCAGCCGGCTGCCGATGATCGTGCCCGGGACCGAGCCGATGACCAGCGGGATCAGCAGCGCCCAGTCGAGGCCGTGGATCGCGACGTTGGCGATCGCGGCGGCCAGCACCAGCGGCACGGCCTGCACCAGGTCGGTGCCGACGAGCTTGACCGCCGAGAGACCCGGATAGAGCATCAGCAGCGCCACCATGATGACCGAGCCCGAGCCGACGCTCGTGACGCCGACCAGCAGGCCGCCCAGCGCACCGACGAGCAGGGTGACCAGCGGGCGGATGTGGGGGTCCTCGTCGCCCAGCGAGCCGCCGCTGCGCACGCGGCGCAAGTTGATGTAGAGGCGCAGGGCGTAGGTCGAGGCGGCGAGCAGCAGAGCGAAGCCGATCGACATCTTGAGCACGTAGTCGAGCTGCTCGGGGTCGTCGGTGAGCGCCTTGACGATGTAGGGCCCGGCCAGGGCGAAGGGCACCGAACCGAGGATCAGCCACTTGGCCAGGGTGAGGTTGGGCGAGCCCTCGCGGGCGTGGACGACGGCGCCACCGGTCTTGTAGATCGCGGCGGCGGTCAGGTCGGCGGCCACCACGGTCGCGGCCTCACCGGACCCGGCGCCGAGGAAGAGCAGCGCCGGGGTCATCAGCGCGCCGCCACCCATGCCGGTCAGGCCGACGACGACCCCGACGACGAAGCCGGCGGCCAGGATGGACAGGAAGTCGCCGGTGAGGAAGTCGAGCACGGGTCAGACCCTCTCAGAGTCGTGGGCAGGTCGTGGGACCTGACCGCGCTGCGCGGCGGCCGCCAGGCGCGGGACGACGACGTCGAGCAGGGCGTCGACCCGCGTCGCGCACGCCTCGCAGGCCTCGTCGCCTCGGCCGTAGGGGTCGCTGACGTCGAGGGCCGGGGTGGCGGTGCCGCGGCGCTCGCCGAGCGCGGTGAGCAGGGCGGCCCGGTCGAGGCCCGCGGGCTGGCGCCCCAGGGCCTCGGCGAGCTGACCGAGGGTGAAGGTCTTGCGGAAGGCCCCGGGCACCTCCTCGAGCACGAACGTGCGGTGCGAGGCCTCGGCGGTGACCACCAGGTCGGCGTCCTCGACCAGCTGGCGGGTCAGCAGGCGGCTGCGGAACCCGTCGAGGTCGGTGGCGAGGTCGGGGTGGTGGCGCAGCAGGGCGGCGGCCATCGGCGGGTTCATCGGGTGGTCCTGGCGGCCGTGGGTGCCGGCGCTGGTGAAGACGATCCCGTCCGCGGCGCGGGCCTGGGCGGCCAGCTGCATGTAGGGGGAGCGGCAGATGTTGGCGGTGCAGACGAAGAGGACCTTGAGGGGGGTGGGTGGTCTCGTGACGGTTGCTAGCGCAACCTCCTCGACCGACGTGTGGTCGGCACCGCTTGTCGCTGCGGGGGTCTCGAGGCTCGTCGCTAGCGCTCCTCGCACCTCGACCACCGTGTGGTCGGCTCCGCTTGTCGCTGGGGGGGTATCGAGGCTCGTCGCTGGCGCTCCTCGCACCTCGACCCCCGCTGTGGGGTCGTCGCGGAGGTCGAGGTAGCCCTCGGCGGCGAGGACGTCGAGGACGTCGGCGAGGGCGTCGTCGATGGTGCGGCCGGTGGTGTCGACGCGGACGTCGGCGTCGTCGGGCTCCTCGTAGGGCGAGGAGATGCCGGTGAACTCGGGGATCTCGCCGCGGCGGGCCTTGGCGTAGAGGCCCTTGCGGTCGCGGCGCTCGCACTCCTCGAGGGGGGTGGCGACGTGGACGAGGAAGAAGGCGCCGCCGGCTTCCTCGACCATCGCGCGCACCTGCTGGCGGGTCTCGTCGAAGGGGGCGATCGGGCTGACGACCGCGACCCCGCCGTGGCGGGCGATCTCGGCGGCGACCCAGCCGATGCGGCGGATGTTGGTCTCGCGGTCGGCCTTGGAGAAGGTCAGGCCGGCGCTGAGGTGGCGGCGTACGACGTCGCCGTCGAGGGAGGTGACCGTGCGGGTGCCCTGCTCGAGGAGCCGGTCCATCAGGGCCCGGGCCAGGGTCGACTTGCCGCTGCCGGACAGACCGGTGAAGAACAGGACCAGGCCCACGCGGTCGGCTGGCGGCTGGTCGGCGTCGATGATGTCGTCGAGCTCGGGCAGCGGGTCGTCGTCGCCGTCCGTCGATCCGCCGGTCAGACCGACCACCGGGTCGCCGCCGGCGTAGGTCGAGACGACCTGCACGCCCAGGGCGTGGTCGACCTCGGGGTCGTCGTGGGAGGCCAGGGGGACGGCGACGACCGCGGCGCCGATCGCCTCGGCCACGCGCAGGGTGGCGCGCAGCAGCGCGACCGGTGACAGGTCGGGGGTGCCGTGGCCGACCAGGGCGAGCAGCACCACGGGCCCGAGGTCGGCCAGCTGGGTGAGCTGGGCGGCGGTGACCGGGCCGCTGACCGGGACGAAGGTGCGCCCGGCGTAGGCCTCGCGCACCTGCGCGGGGGAGAGGTAGAACCGCCGGAACGGGCCGTGCTGGGCGGTGGTGAGCGCCTCGACGCGACGGCTGCCGTCGGCCTCGCGGTGGGCCAGCGCCAGCGGCAGCCCCTCGGGGTCGACCAGCTCGACCGTGCCCGCGTCGGCCAGCTCGGCGGGCAGCGTCAGGGTGATCGGCGAGCCCGGCACGTCGTACGCCGTCAGGGGCGCGAGCGCCCCGGAGACGAGCAGCTCGAGGTCGTCGAGCTCGCGTGGGGTGGGGCAGTGCTGCGGTGGGGTGGGGCTCGACACGGGGGTCATCCTTGCAAACCCCGGACGCTGCGGGGTGACGGCCGGCCCGGGGCGGGTCCGTCTGACACGCTGGCGGGGTGATCGCGCTCAGGACCTCGAGACGGATGGTGAGCGTGACGCTCGGTGTCTACTGCCTCGGGCTGGCGACCATGCTGCTGGTGCCGTGGGGTGAGGTGCCCGGCCGGATCCTCGACGACGTGGCACGGGTCGCCCAGCACCTCGGGGCGCCGGCCGTGCTGCTGGTCCCGGAGCGCGTCGAGTTCGTCGCCAACGTCCTGGTGGTCGTCCCGGTGGTCGCCGCGGCGTCGTGGTTGCGCCCGAGGGTCCCGTGGTCGGAGTGGACGGCCTACGGCTTCATCGCCTCCGTCAGCGTCGAGACCGTCCAGGCCGTCTTCATGCCGGAGCGGTCGGCCACGTTCGCCGACGTCGTCGCCAACACCGCCGGCGCGCTGATCGGCGCGGCGCTCGGGTGGCTCCTCCACCAGCACCACGAGCCCGGCCGGGTCGGCGGAGCGCGGGCCGGGACCCCTTGACCCGACCGGCACAGCTGGCCACCGATGCCGCGCAAACGCGAGCGGAGTGCCGATCGGCGTGACACGATCCCCGGGGCGGTCATCGGGGGCGCTCGTCTGTCTCGGGAGTCTTGTCGATGAACGCGCTGTCCAGCGTCCGCGGAGTCGCCGCTGTGGTCGCCGTGCTCGGGGTGCTGGCCTCGGCCACCACCGTGGCCGGCCCGGTCCGGGCCGATGACGTCGGCGCCGCACGGGCCGCCGCCGTGTCGAACGGGCCCACCGTGGGGGGCAGGGCCTCGAGCTCGGTGGTCCGCGGCCGGTTCAACCCGGTCAACCCGGTCGTCGTGCGCGGCTCGGCCGGTCAGGCGCTGCCCGGCACGGTGGCCGCGGGCCGCACTGTCTACGTGCCGGTGACCGACGGCTTCGGGGTGCCGGCGGTCGAGGCCGGCGCCGTGGTCGTGCAGGTCACGGTGCGCAGCGGCACCCGCGCGGGCTGGCTGCGCGTGGCCGCGCCGACGCGCGTCACCACGGTGCCGGTCAGCATGGTGTTCGGGGCCCGCGACGTGCAGCAGAACCAGCTCGTCGTGCCGCTCGACGCCACCGGTGCGCTCGCGTTCCGCTCCTCGGCGGCCACGATCGTCGGGGTGACCGTCGTGGGCTGGCTCGACACCACGACCGACCGGCGCGACCTCACCGTGCTCGCGACCCCGGCCCGGGTGCTCGACACCCGGACCCTGCCCTCGCGCCGGCCCCGCAAGGAGGCCACGGTCAGCCTGCGCTCACGCGCCGGCCTGCCGGCGAGCGCCACCGCCGTCCTGGCCAACGTCACCGTCACCGGCGCCACCAGCAACGGCTACGTCGAGGTGCGCCGGGCCGGCACCCGCCGCACCGGCACCCCGGCGATGATGACGACCAAGGGCCGCAACCAGGCCCACCTCGTGCTCGTCCCGCTGGACGGCAACCGGGCCACGACCCTGAGCACCCTGGCCGGCACCGCCCACCTGGCCGTCGACGTGATCGCCTACCTCGACCGTCCCGCCGGCACCGGCACCACCGGGCTCGGCGCGCTCGCCCGGCCGACCCGGGTGCTCGACACGCGCTCGAGCCCGGCGTGGGTCTCGGGGCGCGACCTGCCGCTGCGCGTCGCCGGACGGGTCGGCGTGCCGGCCACGGCCTCCTCGGTCACCGCGGTGGTCACCGCCGTCGGCGGCACCGCCGCCGGCCTGGCCAAGCTCGCCCCGCCCGCACCCGTGCGTGACTGGACGCCGGTGCAGGTCGAGACCCCACGCCTGCGCAACCGCTCGCTGCTGGTCACCGTGCCCGTCGGCCCCGGCGGCGTCATCACCGTGCGCCGCTCGGCCCGGGCCCACCTCGTCGTCGACGTCGTGGGCTGGACGACGCCTGCGCCGCTGACCGTGCGTCCGCCCGACACCTCGCTGCTGCCGGGGCCGCCCGAGGAGCCGACCGAGGAGCCCACCGAGGAGCCGACCGACGAGCCGACCGACGAGCCCACCGAGCAGACCGGGCACGAGGAGCAGACCGTGCTGGCGACCTCGATCCTCACCGACGCCAACCGCTACGCCCTCGGGACCTGGTGGGACGACGTACGCCCGGTGCTGCTGTCGGTCGACCTGGCCTACGTCGCCCGCCCCGGGTCGCGGCGCGGCGGTTTCGAGCGGTCGGTCAAGGACGACCCGCTCGCCGACCCGGCCCGCCGGCTGGCCAACGTGTGCTTCGGGCTGGCCACCCAGCTCGCCACCGACACCTGGGACGCCGAGGTGCTCGGCCAGAGCCGCGAGGTCGGCGTCCAACGGGTCGTCGCGCTCATCGACCACGTCGTGGCCGGGCACCTGTCGCAGAAGGTCGGCGGCTGGGGCACCGGGTGGCAGGGGTCGCTCATCGCCGGCTACCTCGGCCGCGCCGCCTGGCTGGTGTGGGACCGGCTCCCGACGCGCACCCGGGCCGCGGTGGCCACGATGATCGCCGTCGAGGCCGACTACGTCGCCGGGTACGGGGAGCACTACCTGCGTGACCGCAACGGCGTCCACACCGCGGGGGCCGGTGACACCAAGGCCGAGGAGACCAGCTGGATGGCGATGCCGGCCCAGCTGGCCCTGGCCATGCTGCCCGGCAGCGACCACCGCGGCGCGTGGGCCTTCAGCACGACCCGCAGCGCGCTGTCGTCTTGGGCGCGGCCCGCCGACGTGACCCGCTCCGACGTCGTGCAGGGCGCGCGGCTGAGCACGTGGCTCGAGGGGTCCAACGTGGAGAGCGACGGCCTGGTGCGCAACCACAACCGCGTCGCCCCCGACTACATGGCGCTCGTCTACCAGACGCTCGACCAGGTGTGGGTGCAGTCGCTGGTCGGTGAGCCCACCCCCGTGGCCGCCCGGACCCTCGTCGGCCCGGTCGTCGAGGCGTTCACCAGCGTCTCCTTCGGCCTCGACCGCTACCCGGCGCCCGGCGGCACGATCTACCGCCCCGACTCCGCGGACCTCTACTACCCCGAGGGCATCGACTGGGGCGACGGCATGCAGCTCGTCTACGCCCTGATGGACACCCAGGCCGCGGCGTACGGCGTCGGCGACACCGCCACGGCCGACCGCTACGCCACGCTCCACCTGCGGGCCGCGGCCGCGATGCAGGACCGCTTCACCGACGGACGCACCTACGGCGACCGCACGGAGCTCAACTACGTCGGGCGCGAGGAGCTGATCGGCCAGCTCGCCGCCCAGACCGTGCTCACGCTCGCCGTGCGCGACGGCGGGCTCGCGGAGTTCACCGACGCGGCGTGGTCGGCGCTCTGAGCCGACGTGTCGGGCGTCACCGCCCCCGCAGCAGGGCCCTGAAGGTCGGGCGGAAGTAGGGGCGCATCGTGCTCGTGCGCAGCGGCCCGAGGTGGAAGGCGTTGTAGAAGGTGTCGATGCCGTCGATGCGTCCGAAGCAGGTGGTCGAGCCGCAGTAGATGGGTGACGGGTCGATGACCAGCGGAGGTGCGGCGAGCGCGGTCGACAGCTCACGCAGCCAGATCCGGTTGTCCTTGGCCCGTGGCAGGACCCTCGTGCGGGGCAGGTCGCAGACGTAGGGGTCCTGCCCGGCCGGGCAGGCCGGCGCGTCGAGCGGAACGGTGCCGGCCTGGGCCAGGACGTCGGCGGCGATGCCGGCGCGCCCGAGCGTGCGGAACAGCGGACGGGAGCGCTCCACCGCGAGTCGGGCGACGTGACGTTGGTAGGTGCTCAGGCCCGAGTCGACCCCCGTGCGCTTCTCCCGCTCGAGCTTGGCGTGCTGCGACCGGTAGTAGGCCCACCAGCTGCCCAGCACGAGCCGGACCCGGTGGCGGGAGGCGAGGTCGAGGACGTAGTCGAGCGCCCGGGCGTTGTGCTCGTCGCAGGTGAGCCGGGGCTCGCTGCTGGTGGCGGGGAACGGCAGGGACAGGGGACAGCCCCCGGAGAAGATGAGCACGAGGTTGACGTCGCGCTGGCGGGCCAGGCCACGTAGCGGACGTTGGTACTGCAGGGCGTGGGAGTCGCCCCAGAGCACCACCCACGGCCGCCCGGGGGCGCGCACCACGCGGCAGATCACCGAGGTGAGGTCGTCGTCGCACGAGTCGGGGAACCCGGCGAAGTCCTGGAGGTCCGTCGGGCGCGGCGACGGGGCCGGTCGGGTGCCCGGCGCCGTCTCGGCGGTCGACCGGGCGGGTACGGCGAGCAGCGTCGCGGTGACGAGGACGGCGACCAGGCCGCCGAGAGCACGGTGAAAACGGGTCCCCATGGGCCTGGATGCTGCCACGACCGTGCGGGCGCCGAGCCGTTTCGTCCACCTTCGGGCACGTCCGGCCGGCCCACGACCCAGGCTTGGTCGGATCAGTTGGAGTCGTGCCGCCGCGCGGCCAGCCGGAGCAACGGGGCGACGAGCGCCATCGTCGCCCGGCGCCCCGAGGTGACCTCGAGCGTGTCGTAGCCGCCGGTGGCCCACCGGCGCTTGTAGGCGTCGTCCCCGAGCAGCAGGTCGACGGTGGTGATGCCGTGCTCCTTGGCCCAGGCGAGGCCCGCGCGCTGCAGCAGGTGACCGGGGGAGTACGCCGCCGCCGAGGGGTCGAAGCGACCGACCCACGCACTCAGGGTGTCCTGGAAGCGGAAGGCGAGGTCGAAGCACACGGGTCGGTCGTCCAGGTAGCCGACCAGGACCACCATGGTGCCGGTGTCGACCCCGTGGGTGAGCAGCTCGAGCGTGAAGGGTTCCCACTCGTCACGCAGGAAGTGGTGGAGCGGCCGTCCCGCCTCGGACTCGTCGGACACAGCGTGTACGTCGGGCAGGAGGCGTTCGAGGCCCGGACGGTCGGTCGCCACGTCGACCCGGAACTCGAGCCCGGCCGCGGCCAGCCGGTGCGCCGCCACGCTCAACGTGCGCCGGATGCGCCGACGCCCCGACCCGGCCATCTCGTCGACCCCGGGCTCCAGGGTCACCACGGGACACCGGTTGCGGTGCACCGACGTCGTCGTCCGCTTGGGGTCGGACGCCAGCGCCTCCAGTCCTGCGCCCCCGTCGCGCGAGTCGGTCAGCTGCAGCACCAGGAACGGGCTGCGCAGCGCCCGCCACAACACGCCCGCCGCCTCCTCGTGCGCCGGCGACACCAGCGCCTCGGCGACCGTGCCGAGCCCGTGCCCGAGCCAGCGGCCCACCCGCAGCGGCCCGACGCCGCGCTGGTGCAGCGGCGCCAGCGCCACGAGCGCGCCCTGCGCGTCGCGCACGACGCACACCATGAGCCGCCCGCGCCCCCGGTGGCGCCACCAGGCGAGCGCGTACCCGGGCCGGGCGCACGGGCCGGCCCGGCAGGCGTCGGCCAGCGCCTCCCACTCGGGGGCGATCGCCTCGAGCGCCTCGAGCCTGGTGATCACCTCGACGTCCAGCGACGCCCTCTGGTGTGACGCCACGTCCTGTGTCGCGCGCATGCTTCTCCTCGACCGGCCACCGACCCGGGTCGGCCGTGGTGGGCGGTCATCATGCCAACGACACGGGCTGCGTGAGTCGGATCACCGCTACCGGGTGGCCGTGCCGACCTGCCGTGGGGCCTCGCTAGGTTCGTCCTCGTGCCCCGTCCCGAGATCGTCGCCGAGATCGTCCGCTCCGGGTTCGTCGAGGGCCACCACTACGGCTCGGTCGTCGCCCTGGCCGCCGACGGGTCGGTGGACTGGTCGGTCGGCGACGTCGAGAGCGCGGTGCTGCCGCGCTCGTGCAACAAGCCGCTGCAGGCGCTGGGGATGGTGCGGCTCGGCCTCGACCTGCCCGACGACCTGCTGGCGCTGGCGTGCGCCTCGCACTCGGGGGAGGACTTCCACCTCGACGGCGCCCGGCGCATCCTCGCCTCCGCCGGCCAGACCGAGACCGCCCTGCAGACCCCGCCCGACTGGCCGCTCGACGACGCCGCCCGCGAGGAAGCGATCCGGACCGGGCGCGCCAAGGACCCGATCTCGATGAACTGCTCGGGCAAGCACGCCGCGATGCTCGCCACCTGCGTGCTGCGCGGCTGGGACACCACGACCTACCGCGAGGCCGACCACCCGCTGCAGGTCGCGATCGCCGAGACCTTCGCCGACGTCACCGGCGAGCCCGTCGAGGCCGTGGCTGTCGACGGCTGCGGCGCACCGCTGCTCTCGACGTCGCTGACCGGGCTGGCCCGCGCGTTCCGAGCCCTGGCCGTCGCCGGGGCGGGGGAGGAGAAGCGGGTCGCCGACGCGATCCGCGCCTACCCGGCGTACGTCTCGGGGACGCGGCGCGACGAGCTGGCCCTGCTCACCGCCCTTCCCGGCGCGATCGGCAAGGCCGGCGCCGAGTCCTGCTACGCCGTGGCGCTGCCCGACGGGCGGGCCTGGGCCCTCAAGACCGACGACGGGGCGCCCCGGGTGCGCCCGGTGCTGATGGCCGCCGCGCTGCGCCGCTCGGGCGTGCACGACGAGGCCGTCGACGCCACCGGACGCCTTCCGCTGCTCGGCGGCGGGGTGCCCGTGGGGGAGATCCGCGCGGTGTTCTGACGCAGTCTCGGCCGGTGCGGCCAAGGTAAAGTCGCTGGTCAGAGCGTCAATTGCTGCAAATTGTGGCAATTCTTGAGGACGTGATCCAGGCCTCATCGGGTTGTTGAGATCGCGTGGTCGTCTTGTGGACGAGTTGTTCGTGGCGCTGCGCCACTGTGGTGGACGTCCAATGGGGACAACCCACCGTGCGGGTGGGTGACGACAGAGGTGCTCCGTGTCCGTGTCCGAGGTTTCGCTCACCAACGAGCTCTCGGTTCTCACTCCCGACCGTCCGCTGGGAGTCGTGGCCCCGAGGGCTCGTACCTGGCCGACGGTCCGCCCGTTCCTGCTCGCCGGCGACCTCGCCGCGGTCACCGTGGCCCTGGTGCTGACCGGCACCATGGCCTCCCTCGGCGGCGTCTCGACGGTGGTCGTGACCTGCCTGGCCGTCCTCACGGTCGTCAGCAGCAAGGGTGCCTACCGCTCGCGGCTGACGCTGTCGGTGCTCGACGACATCCCGGTCCTTGCCGGTGCCGGCCTCGCCGGTGCCTTCGTCGGCTCCCAGCTCGCCGGTGACCCGATGCTCCGCTTGCTCGTCGTGATGGTCGTGCTGCTCGTGGCCGTGCGCGCCGCGTCGTACGCCGTGGTCCGCTCCGCGCGCCGCCGCGGTGTCGTGTCCCACCGGGCCCTGGTGCTCGGTGCCGGTGAGATCGGCCAGCAGCTCGCCCGGGCCGCGCTGGCCCGGCCCGAGCACGGCCTGGTGCCGGTCGGCTTCCTCGACGACGACGCCCCCCGCGACCCCGACGCCCTCCCCGTGCCCCACCTCGGTGGCTACGCCGACCTGGCCGCGCTCGTCGAGCGCGAGGGCGTCAGCGAGATCATCGTCGCCTGGGGCCGCACCCACGACTCCGCGCTCATCGACACGGTGCGCGAGTGCGACCGCCTGCACTGCGAGATCTTCGCCGTGCCGCGCTTCTTCGAGCTCCAGCACCGCAGCCGCGACATGGACGAGCTCTGGGGCATCCCGCTGATGCGCTTTCGCCGGGCGACCTGGCGCAGCGGCGCGTGGCGCGCCAAGCGGGCCTTCGACGTGCTCGCCTCGGGCCTCGCGCTCGCCCTGCTGTCGCCGCTGCTGCTGCTGGTCGCGCTCGCCGTCCGCATCGAGCTCGGTCCCGGCATCATCTTCCGCCAGACCCGCGTCGGCGTCGACGGCGTACCCTTCACCCTGATGAAGTTCCGCTCGCTCCGTCTCCCCGAAGGCCCCGGCGCCACGCCGGTCTGGTCGATCAACGGCGACGCCCGGCTCGGTCCGGTCGGCCGCTTCATCCGCTCGACCTCGATCGACGAGCTGCCCCAGCTGATCAACATCCTGCGCGGCGAGATGAGCGTCGTCGGCCCCCGGCCCGAGCGCCAGGTCTTCGTCGACCAGTTCGCCCGCGACATCCCGCGCTACCACGACCGTCACCGCACGCCGGCCGGCCTCACCGGCTGGGCCCAGGTCAACGGCCTGCGTGGCGACACCTCGATCGCCGAGCGCTCGCTGTTCGACAACAACTACATCCAGAACTGGTCGCTCTGGCTCGACCTCAAGATCATCGCCCGCACGGTCGGGACCGTCCTGTTCCGCCGGGGTTCATGACGCCCCTGCTGGTGCTGCCGCTGCTCTTCGTGGCCGGCCACCTCGGCGTCGCCCTCGTACGCCGACCCCAGCGAGGCCTGCTCGTGCTGGCCGCTCTGCTGCCCTTCGACGGCCTGCTGCAGGTCGTGCCCGGCGGCGAGAGCCTGGGGCCGTGGAAGGAGGCGCTGGTCCTCGCCACGGTGCTCGCGATGATCGTCTCGCCGGCCTCGGCGCGCCGCCAGGAGCCGCTCGCGGCCCCGCCGTGGCTGCTGCCGACCCTGGCCCTGGTCACGCTCGGCGCCGTCTCGGCGCTGGTGACCGGCGGCATCGTCGGCGTGTGGGGCTTCAAGATCGCCTACTTCTTCCTCCTGGTGCCGCTGGTGCTGTGGGTCTGCCCCTTCGACGAGCGCGACCGCGACCGCCTGGTCTCGATCCTGATGGCGACCGGCGCCGCGACCGCGTTCTTCGGCCTGGCCCAGCAGGCGATCGGCGCCGAGCGCCTCGCCGCCGCCGGCTGGGACTACAACACCGCGATCCGCTTCTCCGGGGGGTTGCTGCGGTCGTTCTCGACCTTCACCCAGCCCTTCTCCTTCGGCCTGTTCGTCAGCATGGTGCTGCTCGTGTGCCTGCCGGTGGCGATGGCCGACCATCGCCGCCCCCGCAACCTGGCCTTCCTCGTCGCGAGTCCGGTCCTGGTGATCGGCATGGCCGCCTCGGTGGTGCGCGGTGCATCCCTCGGCCTGGCCGTCGGGCTGCTGGTGCTGGCGGCCTGGCGCTTCCGCGGCCTCTTCCACGCCGGTCTGGTCGCCTCGCTCGGGCTGCTGTTCGTGCCCGCGACCGTCGTCACCGCCTACCTCTCCTCGAGCAGCCTCGGCCAGCGCGCCGACGGCTGGTCGACGATCATCGACCGCTTCGTCAGCGCCCCCCTCGGCAACGGCATCGGGCGCACCGGTGCCGCCGCGGAGAAGTCCGTCGAGCTCGGCGCCGACCCCAGCCAGGTCATCACCCTGGGCGGCCGCGGCGCCGGCGACCTCTACGTCCCCGACAACCAATACGTCAAGACCGCCCTCGAGCTGGGGCCCCTCGGGCTCTGGCTGCTCGTGCTGGTGGGGGTGACCGTCGTGGCCCACGCCGTCGGCGTGGCGCGTCGCACCACCGGTCCCGACCGGGCCCTGGCCCAGGGCATCGCCGCGTCCGTGGTGGGGGCGGCGGTCGCCTCGACCGTCTCGACCTACCTCGAGATCTTCCCGCTCGACTTCTACTTCTGGCTCTTCGTTGGAGTGCTCACATGCCCGCTGGCCTCGTCACCGTCAACGCCCTCGCCCTGCGCCCCGACGGCAGCGGGATCCAGACCTACATCCGTGAGCTCCTCCGTGCCCTGACCCCGCTCACCGACGCCACCCTCGTGGCGCACGTGCAGGCCGACGCCGTCGGCGAGCTGCCCGCCGGCGTACGTGCCGAGCGCCACCCGGTGTCCAGCGGTGCCCGCCGCGCCGCGGCCGGCCTGGCGCTGCGTCCCGGGCCAGGTCTGATGCACGGCCTCGACGTCGACCTCCCGCTGCGCGGCCACGACGGCCCGAGCGTCACCACCGTCGCCGACCTGTCGGTCTTCGACGTGCCGTGGGCCCACAGCCGGGTCCGGGCGCGGGGCGAGCAGGCGCTCGTGGCCCACGCGATCCGGCGCGCCGACGCCGTCATCTCGATCAGCCACTTCACCGCCGAGCGGGTCGCGGCCCTCTTCGGCCGCAGCAGCACCGTCACCCCGCTGGCCGCCGCCCCCGAGATGGTGCCCCCGACGGCCGAGGAGGTCGAGCGGGTCCGGGCGCGCTACCGGGTGCCCGCGCGCAGCGTGCTCTTCCTCAGCACCGTCGAGCCCCGCAAGCGGGTCGCGCTGCTCGCCGCGGCGTGCGAGCGCGCCGGGGTCGACCTGCTCGTCGGCGGCGCGGTCGCCGCGGGTCAGCAGGTCCCCGCCACCGCCCGTCACCTCGGCTACGTCCCCGCCGCCGACCTGCCCGCGCTCTACGCCGCCGTCGACGTGGTGGCCTACCCCTCGGCGTACGAGGGGTTCGGCCTGCCGCCCCTGGAGGCCATGGCGTGCGGGGCCGCCGTCGTCGCGACCCGCGTGGGGGCGCTGCCCGACGTCGTCGGCGACGGCGCCGACCTGGTGCGCGTCGACGACGAGGACCACCTCACCGACGCCCTGCGCCGCGCCGTCCTCGACCGCGACCACAACGCCGCCCTGCGCGCGGGCGGCGTGGCCGCGGCGGGCCGCCTGCGCTGGAGCGACACCGCCGCCACGACCCTCGAGGTCTACCGCGGGCTCGGCGTCCCGTGCTGACCCGGCGCGGCAAGGCCCGCAGGGGCCCCGACCCGGGCGAGGGTGCGGGGGAGGACGAGGGCTCGAGCATGCTGGCCAACACCGGCTCGCTGATCGTCAGCCGGGTCGGCATGGCCGTGCTCGGCTGGGGCGGCACGCTGCTCATCGCGCGCTCGCTGTCGCTGCACGAGTTCGGGCAGTTCACCCTGATCTTCACGATCCTCGGCCTGCTGTCGGTGGTGACCGACATGGGCATCGGCCGGATCGCGGTGCGCGGCATGCTCGGCGACGTGCACCACGACCCGGTGCACTTCGCGAGCGCCTACGTCACGCTGCGCACCACCCTGGGCGTCGTCGGCTACGTGCTGGTGCTGCTGATCGGCCTGCTCATGGGCTTCTCCGCCGACATGATGGCCGCGACCGCGGTCGCCGGGATCGTCGTGGTCCTGGCGACCCCGTCGGCGGCCCTCGACGTCATCTTCCAGGCCCGGATGGCCATGGGGGTCCCCTCCGCCGCCGGTGTCGGTGGCCTGACCGCACAGCTCGCGCTGACGGCCGCCATCGCCGCCGCCGGCGGGAGCCTGCTGTGGTTCGTCGTGCCGGCCGTCGCCTGCCAGGTCGTGGTGCTGGCGTGGAAGTTCCCCCTGGCCTACCGCCTGGTCCCGGTGCGGCTCGTCGTCGACCGCGTGATCTGGGTCGAGATGCTGCGCGAGGCGGTGCCGCTCACCCTGGGCTTCGGCCTGGCCACGCTCTACTACCGCATCGACGCCATCATGCTCTCGCGTCTCGACTCCTACGAGGCCGTCGGCATCTACGGCGTCTCCTACAAGTTCATCGACATCGTCGACTTCGCGGCGACCGCGGTGACCGTGCCCCTGCTCACCGTGCTGGTCCGGGCGTGGCCCGGCGACGTCGCGGCCTTCCGCGACGCCGTACGCCGCAGCGTGATGCTCACCGGCGTGATCGGTGGCCTGGCCGCCGTGGGACTCATCGGCTTCCCCGGCCCCCTCACCACCCTGCTCTACGGCGCCGACTACGCCGTGGGCGAGCACGCCACCCGGGTGCTCATGGTCGCCCAGGCGCTGGCGCTGTTCTCCGCGCTGGTGCTGACCTGCCTGGTGGCCGTCGAGCGGCACCGCAGCTATCCGCTGGTGATGCTCGGCGGGCTCGTCCTCAACGTGTGCGCCAACCTGGTGCTCATCCCGAGGCTCTCCTACGAGGGGGCTGCGGCCGCCACGCTCGGCTCCGAGGTCGTGGTGCTCGGACTGCTCCTGCTGTTGCTGCGACGGGTGCGTGTGCTGTGGCCGCTGCGCCTGGGCCGGCTGGCGGTCGTGCCGCTCGCGCTGGGCCTGGCCCTGGGTGCCGGGTGGGCCGCCGACCTCGCGGTGCCCTGGCCGGTGGCCGCGACCGCCGCGACCCTGGTCTTCGTCGCCGTCGTGGTCCTCGGCGGCGTGGTCGCGGCCGCCGGCATCCCCCTTCCGGCCGCGCTCGGCGGCCGCCGCACCCCGGCGCCCGAGGTGCCCGTCACCCCCGAGGGCCGGCAGGCTCCCGCCCAGAAGGACAGGCCATGACCACCCGACTCGTCGCGATCACCAGCACCAGCCAGGTCTCCGGGGCCGAGCGTGTGCTCGTGCGCACCCTGGCCGCCGCCGTGGCCCAGGGGTGGGACGTCGTGTGCCTGGCCCCCCGGGGCCCGGCCTCCGCCGCGGTCGGGGCCACCGGTGCGCGCCACCGCGCGATCCCCGAGCTCGGCCTCGCGGGCCGCTCGCCGCTCGGCGTCCTGCGCACGCTGCTCGCGTGGTGGCGGGCCGCGACGCTGCTGCGCCGCACGGCGCGCGGCGCCGACGTCGTCCTGGTCAACTCGCTGCTCGCGCTGCCCGCCGTACGGCTCGCCGGGCGCACCCCGCCGGCGGTGTGGCTGGCCCACGACGTCGTGGTCGCGCCGAGCCGGTTGCGGCTCTACCGCCTGTGCCGCTCCGCGCTCACCGCCGTGGTCGGGGTCTCCGCGGCCGTGGTCGACCGGCTGCGTGACGGCGAGCGCGGTCCCACCCTGGTCGTGGTGCACAACGGTGTCGTGCCCCCCGACCTGACCAGCCCGCTGCCCGAGGCGGTGACCAGCCCGGGCCCGGTGCCGCGCGTCGGCCTCAACGGCCTCCTCACGCCGTGGAAGGGCCAGCAGGTCCTGCTCGACGCCGCGTGGATGCTCGAGGCGCCGGCCCGCGTCGAGCTCCTTGGGGGACAGCTCCCGACCGACGCCGACTACGCCGCGCGGCTGCGCGCCCGGGTCGACGGCACGCCCCTCGGCGAGCGCGCGACCGTGCTGGGTCACCAGGACGACCCCCTGGCCACGATGGCCGGCTGGACCGTCGCGGTCAGCGCGAGCACCGAGCCCGAGGCCGGCTCGCTGGCCGTGCTCGAGGCCATGAGCCTGGGGGTGCCCGTGGTCGCGACCGACCACGGCGGCGCCCCCGAGATGCTCGCGGGCGCCGGGCTGCTGGTGCCGCCCGACGACGCGCCGGCGCTCGCCGCCGCGATCACCCGCCTGCTCGAGGACCCCGAGCTGCGGCTGCGCTGCGCCCTGCAGGGGCGCGAGCGGATCGCGCAGGCCCACGACCTCGACCGGCAGACCGACCGGCTGCTGCAGGTGTTGGGCGCAATCGGCGCGGGCAGGGCCCTGCCGTGAGGGTGCTGCCGTGAGGGTCCTGCTCGTCAACGAGAACATCGGCGGGCACGCCAGCGTCCACGCCGCGCTGCGTCGTACGCTGCCGGCGCACCCCGAGGTGCAGGTCGAGTTCCTCGACGTGCCGCCGCCGACGGTGCTGCGTCGTCTGGTCGGCACCTCCCTGCCGGTCCTGGGGCGTCACGACCTCGACCTGCAGGCCCTGCGCGCCCAGCTCGTGCTCGGTGAGTGGGTACGCCGCCGGGTCCGCGAGCGGCTCGGCACCTTCGACGTGCTGCACGTCTACACCGCGGGAGCGGTGCTGCGCCTGCCCGCGCTGCTGGCCGCCGTGCCGTCGGTCGTGTCGACCGACGCGACGAGCGAGACCAACGCCTACCGGCTGCCCGAGCGTGCTCCCACCCGCTTCACCCCGCGCGCGGTGCGGGCCGCCCAACGCTTCGAGCAGCCCGCCCTCGACGCCGCCACCCTCGTGGTCGCCAACACCGAGTGGGTCGCCGAGTCGCTGCGCTCCACCTACGGCGTCGGCGCCGACCGGCTGCGGGTCCTCCCCTTCGGCATCGTCGCCCCCGACGACCTCGGTGACGGCCCGGCGCCGGGCGCGGGGGAGGGTGCCCTGCCCCGCCTGGTCTTCGTCGGTCGCCAGCTCGAACGCAAGGGCGCGCTTCGCCTGCACCGCCTCCACCAGGAGCACCTCGCCGACGAGTGCGAGCTCGTGCTGGTGACCCCCGAGGAGGTGCCGCCCGGGCACAACGTCCGTGCCGTCAGCGACGTCACCGTCGGCTCCGGCCGGCTG
>CALRVO020000010.1:0-18483 GCA_943371595.1 Sphingomonas paucimobilis | reverse complement strand
CACCCGGCGCCGCCGGAGGCGCTCACGGCCCCGGGCCAGGTCGTCGGCCGGGACGACGTCCGGCACGGCGACCGCGAGGGCGAGGGCGTGCAGGTGCTGGTCGAGGTCGTGGTCGGGTCGCTCGTTCATCGGGTCGCTCCGTCGGTGAGGGCCGCGCGCAACCTCGCGAGCGCGGCGGAGGTCTGGCTCTTGACGGTCCCGGGGCTGATCCCCAGGTCCGCGGCGGTCTCGTCGACCGACAGCCCGAGGTAGTGCCGCAGCACCACGACCCGGCGCTGCCCGGGGGCCAGCTCCCGCAGGGCCGTCCAGAGGGCGTCGGAGTCCTCGACGCTGAGCCCGGCCGCGGCGGGCCGGTCGAGGTCGGTGTCGACCGGACGCTCGCGACGCCAGGGGCGGCGTACCTCGTCGAGGTGGGCGTTGACCACGACCCGGCGCACGTAGGCGTCGACCGAGTCGGCGCGCGAGACCCGCGGCCATGCGCCGTAGAGCTGCGTGAGCGCGCGCTGGACGACGTCCTCGGCGCGGTGGGGGTCACCCGCGCACAACAGGTACGCCGTCCGGTAGAGGTGGGGTCGTCGTGCGACCACGAAGGCCGTGAACTCCTCGTCGCGCCTGCCCATGCTGCTCCGTCCGTCCCGAGGGTCCGATCATCGCCCTCCACCCCCTCAGACGGAGGCGGTCGACGATCGGTTGGGTCGGCGGACCCGCAGAAGTACGGGTGAAGGTCGGGGCTCGCGTCGACGGCTCAGCGTCGGCTCGTCGGGCCGGGCCACCTTTCACCCGTGCTTCTGCGAACGCACCTCAGGAACTGGCGCCGCCCGAGGAGTCGGCCGAGGAGTCGGCGGGCGCGTCGGGAGCGACGTCGTCCTGCGGCGCCGTGCCGGGCGGTACGGCGCCGCCGGGAGCCACGCCCTGGCCGGGCTGCAGCCCACCCTGCTGCTGCCCCGGGAGCTGACCCTGACCGGGCAGCTGGCCCGCCGGGAAGCCGCCGCCGGGCCCACCGAAGCCGCCGCGGCCGCCGGGTCCGCGCTGCTGGTCGTCGGCACCGTCGCTGAGCGCGCCGAGGGCCGCCCCACCGAGACCTCCGAGGATCAGCGAGGCCAGGGCGACCGCGGCGACGGCACGCAGCCCCAGGACCCGGTGCTTGAGACCGGTGGGCGCGGCGGGCGCGGCGGCCGCAACCGGTGCCGCAGGGGCAGCAGCCGGGGGCGGAGGCGGTCCGGTCGGGGCCTCCCAGCCGGGGGGCGGGGCGTCCTGGGGTCGGGGGTCCTGGGGCTGGGAGCTCAGCGGCTGCGTGTCGTTCATGCCGCCGACTGTCGGCGGCGTCCCTGTGCGCGACCTGTGACGCAGGTGGGTGCGACCTACCAGTTGGCGGCGTCGGTGAGGCAGAACGGGTGGCCGGCCGGGTCGAGCAGCACCCGCCACGTCTCCCCGGGCTGCGGGTCGGCCAGGGTCGCGCCGAGCTCGAGCGCGCGGGCCTCGGTCGCGGCGATGTCGGCGCAGGCGAGGTCGAGGTGGAACTGCTTGCGGCCGCCCTCGTCGGGCCACGTCGGCGGCTGGTACCCGGTCACCTGCCCGAAGCCGAGCGCGGGCTGGCCGCCCCCGGGGGCAGCGAGCATGGCGTACTCGTCCTGCACGTGCGCGACGTCCCAGCCCATCAGGGCCGACCAGAAGGCCGCCTCCGCGCGTGGGTCGGCACAGTCGAGCGTGGTCATCTTGAGCGAAGCGGTGATCTCCATGCGCCCGATCCTTCCTAGGATCGACGGGTGCCGCCTAGGAGAAATGCGACGTCGACCCGGGCCGGGATCCTGCGCCCCGACGAGTTCTCCCGGCACGTCTCGGTGGAGCGCACCGAGACGTCCGAGGTGCTGGCGCCGTGGGTGGAGTACCACTGGACCCTCGCCTGGGACCTGCCCGCCGGCATCGTCTTCCCGAGCGCGGTGATCCCCCACCCGGCGGCCAACCTGACGGTCGAGCACGGGGCCGCGCGCGCGGAGGCCGACGGCGAGGTCGTGCTGGTCACCGGGGTGACGACGCGGCGTTTCGACGTCGACGTCACCGGCCGTGGCTGGGTGCACGGCGTCAAGCTGCGCCCGGGCGGGCTGGTCGCGCTGACCGGCACCGACGCCAAGGCGCTGGTCGACCGCACCGTCGCGGCCCAGGACGTCCTGCCGGCGCCGGTCCACGACGCGCTGGCGGCGCTCGCGCCCCACACCACGTCGGCCGGGGCGACCGACGTCGCCTGCGCCGCGCTCGCCCCGCTGGTCCCGGAGGCGGTCGAGGCGTCGTACGACCTGCTGCTGCACGTCGTCGAGGACATGCTGGGCGATCGGAGCCTGCTGCGGGTCGACCAGGTCGCCCAGCGTCACGGGCTGTCGCGGCGCGCGCTCGAGCGGCTCTTCGCCCGCTACGTCGGGGTCGGGCCCAAGTGGGTGCTGGCGCGCTACCGGGTGCACGACGTGGTCACCGCCCTCGACGAGGGGTACGACGGCTCGCTGGCCGACCTCGCGGCGGCGTACGGCTGGTTCGACCAGGCCCACTTCGGCCGCGACTTCACCGCGCTGGTCGGGGTGCCGCCGAGCGACTACCGCTCAACGGCGCGCTGACCGGCCCTTCACAGACAACGCACAGACAGCGGGGACACAGTAGGCACATGGCCGGCCCCTCCTCTCCCGTTCTCACCCGCCCCGACGGCTCGCCCGTGCGGGTCCTGGTCGTCGACGACGAGGTCAACATCGCCGAGCTGATCTCGATGGCGCTGCGCTACGAGGGCTGGCAGGTCACGGCCGCCCACACCGGCAGCAAGGCGGTCGCCGCGGCCAAGGAGCTGCGGCCCGACGCCGTCGTGCTCGACATGATGCTGCCCGACTTCGACGGCATGGAGGTGCTGCGCCGGATGCGCGGCACCGACCCCGACGTGCCGGTGCTGTTCCTCACCGCCCGCGACGCCGTCGAGGACCGCATCGCCGGCCTCACCGCGGGCGGCGACGACTACGTCACCAAGCCGTTCTCCCTCGAGGAGGTCGTGGCCCGACTGCGCGCCCTGATGCGCCGCTCCGGCGCCCAGCAGGCCGCCGACTCCTCGGTGCTCACCGTCGGCGACCTCACTCTCGACGAGGACAGCCACGAGGTCACCCGCGACGGCGTCGACATCTCGCTGACCGCGACCGAGTTCGAGCTGCTGCGCTTCCTGATGCGCAACCCCAAGCGGGTGCTCAGCAAGGCCCAGATCCTCGACCGCGTCTGGAACTACGACTTCGGCGGCCAGGCCAACGTCGTCGAGCTCTACATCTCCTACCTGCGCAAGAAGGTCGACGCGGGCCGCGAGCCGATGATCCACACCATGCGCGGCGCCGGCTACGTGCTCAAGCCGGCCGCCGGTCGGTGAGCGCCGCGTGACGCGCTTCGCCTCGCTCACCTCACGGCTCGTCGTCACCGCGGTGCTGCTGGTGGCGGTGATGTCGTTGCTCATCGGTACGGCGACGACGCTGGCGATGCGCGGCTACCTCACCGGCCAGCTCGACGACAAGGTGCTTGCGTCGGTCCGCGTCGAGCGCGGGCCCGACGGGCCCGACGGCGATCGCGACCGCTCCGGACCTGAGGACACCGGCTTCCCGGGGCCGCTGGGCAACCAGGGCCCGGGCACCCTCATCGCCTTCCCCGACCGCGACGGCGGCGCGGTCCTCACCCAGGAGCGCTCCGCCCCCCGGGCCCTGTCCACCGCGGCCCTGGCCGAGCTGGCCGGGGTGCCGACCGACGGCGAGGTGCACGAGGTCGACCTCGACGGGTTCGGCCCCTACCGGGTCGCCGCGGTCGACACCGGCACGGTCAACGGGGTGCTCGTGACCGGGCTGCCGACCGACGACCTCGACGAGTCGGTCGACTCGCTGGTGCGGCTCGAGCTCGTCCTCGCGCTCCTGGCCGTGCTGGTCGCGGCGGTCGTCGCCCGCACCGTCGTACGCCGGCAGCTGCGGCCGCTGCACGAGGTCGCCTCGACCGCCCACAACGTCGCGATGCTGCCGCTCGACTCGGGCCAGATCGGCCTGACCGAGCGCGTGCCGAGCCACCTCACCGACGAGCGCACCGAGGTCGGCCAGGTGGGCGCGGCCCTCAACACGCTGCTCGAGCACGTGGAGAGCTCGCTCGACGCACGCCACGAGAGCGAGCAGCGGGTGCGGCAGTTCGTCGCCGACGCCTCCCACGAGCTGCGCACGCCGCTGACGACGATCGCGGGCTACACCGAGCTGGCCCGCAAGCGCCCCGACGACGCCGAGGCCGCGGCGACGGCGCTGACCAAGGTCGCCGACGAGTCCAAGCGGATGACGGCCCTGGTCGAGGACCTCCTGCTGCTGGCCCGCCTCGACTCCGGGCGCCCCCTCGACCGGGCGCCGGTCGACCTGACCCGGCTGCTGCTGGAGGCCGTCTCCGACGCCCGGGTGCTCGCCCCCGACCACCGCTGGCGCCTCGACCTGCCCGACGAGGCCGTCGAGGTCATCGGCGACGAGCAGCGGCTGCACCAGGTGGTCACCAACCTGCTGACCAACGCCCGCAAGTACACCCCCGCCGGCACCACCGTCACGGTGGCGGCGCGCGCCGACGGGTTCTCGGTGCACGACGACGGACCGGGGTTCCCCGCCGCGCTGCTGCCGCACGCCTTCGAGCGGTTCGCGCGGGCCGACGCGGCCCGCCAGCGCGAGGGCGGGGTCGGGCTCGGCCTGGCCCTGGTCGAGGCGATCGTGACCGCGCACGGCGGCACGGTGACGCTGGCCAGCGTGCCGGGCGACACGCGGGTCGACGTACGCCTCAGCTGACGTAGGTGTGGCGGCTGAGCGGGTAGCGGTCGCCCGCACTGGTCGTCACGGTCAGCGGGGCCGGCTGGAGCGGGTCCCAGGACTCGTCCCACGGCGCCTCGTCGAGGAAGACCGTGTAGCCGGGCAGCACGTCGGTACGCCGGGTGGTGACCGGCCGCGGGTCGCCCCCGTCGGGACCGATCGAGACGTCGACGTCGCCGGGGAGGGCCCCGAGGAGCTCGTAGGTGCCCGGGTCCTCGCGGTAGCCGTTCCACATGACCCAGCGGTCGTCGACCGGGATCGTGAGCGTGCAGACCATCCGCACGATCCGGCCGTCGACGCGCACACCGACCGACAGGCAGGTGGACCCGCCCTCACGGGCGGCGTAGGCGAAGCGTGGGTAGCCCTCGTAGGGCGTCATCTCGATCGTCTCGCCCAGGACGGTCCCGGTCTCGAGCACGCCGGTGAAGGACCCGCCGCCGGGCAACGGGACCCGCACCTCCTCCACGTCCGGGGGCGGGGGCGGCACCGCCTCGGAGGTCACCTCGGTGCCGGGCTCGGACGTGGGTGCGGAGGTGGGGGCGGGCGTCGCGCTCGGCGAGGGGCCCTGCGTGGTGCCCTGGGTGGCCGGTGGCGCCTCGACCGCACGGTCGCCGTCGCCGAGGCCCGCGACCGCGACCGGGACGGCGACGACCGCGACCACGGCCGCGGTGGCGGCGCTGAGCGCGAGACGGCGGCGCAGGAGGCGGCGGCGTCCGCCGGCCCGCAGTGCGGCCAGGTCGGGCGGCGGGACGGTCGCGTGGTCGGCGTCGACGAGTCGCGCCATCTGCCGGTCCTCGGGGTGCTCGCTCATCGGGGGTTCCTCTCGATGTCGGTGTCGGCGTGGTCGGCGCGCAGCCGGGCGAGCGCGCGGGAGGCGGTGCTGCGCACGGTGCCGGGGGCGACGCCCAACCGGTCTGCGACCTCCTTCTCGGGGGTGTCGAGGTAGTAGCGCCACACGAGGATCGACCGCTCGCGCGGGGTCAGCGGGGCCAGCAGCGCGACCAGCTCGCTGCGGTCGTCCGCGCCGTGGTCGGCGGCGACGGGCCTCTCCCGGACCCGGTCGACCGGGATCGGCCGACGCCGCCGTGTGGAGTCGATGTAGGCGTTGACCAGGGCGCGGTGGACGTAGGAGTACGCGCCCTCGCGGGTCACCTGCCCCCACCGGGCGTAGCTGCGGGTGAGGGCCGTCTGGACCAGGTCCTCCGCCTCGTGGGTGTCGTGGGAGAGGAGGTAGGCGGCGCGGCGCAGCCGTGGCCACGCCCCCTGCACGAACTCCTCGAACTCCCGGTCCCTGCTGGCCGATGTCATCGGTGCTCGGTCATCTGTGCTCGCCGCCCTCGCGTCGTCCGCCCTGTGTCACCCCTCCCTACGCGACAGCGGGGCTGTGGGTTGAGTGCCTCGCCGGGTTGGTTTCCCCGTGATTGTCTGACAATCTGGAGGTGGGCCCTACAGTGGGCCGGAAGACCCGAGGGAGGGATCACCATGACCGCGTCCACGACGGACACGCCCGGCACGTCCGGCACACCCGCCACCGCGGCCGGCACCGCCGCCGCCGAGTTCGACCGCGCCGAGGCCCGCACCGCGCACAACTACCACCCGCTGCCGGTGGTGGTCGCCCACGCCGAGGGCGCCTGGATGACCGACGTCGACGGTCGCCGCTACCTCGACCTGCTCGCGGGCTACAGCGCCCTCAACTTCGGACACTCCCACCCGGCGCTCCTCGAGGCCGCGCACAGCCAGCTCGACAAGCTGACCCTGACCAGCCGCGCGTTCGTGCACGACCAGTTCGCCGACTTCACCGCCAAGCTCGGTGACCTGTGCGGCAAGGACCTCGTGCTGCCGATGAACACCGGCGCCGAGGCCGTCGAGACCGCGATCAAGGTCATCCGCAAGTGGGGCTACCGGGTCAAGGGCATCCCCGCCGACCAGGCCGAGATCATCGTGGCCAGCGGCAACTTCCACGGCCGCACCACGACCATCGTCGGCTTCTCCGACGACCCCGACGCACGCGACGACTTCGGGCCCTTCGCACCCGGCTTCGTCACCGTCCCCTACGGCGACCTCGCGGCCCTCGAGGCCGCCATCACGCCCCACACCGCCGGCGTGCTCATCGAGCCGATCCAGGGCGAGGGCGGCGTGGTCATCCCGCCGGCCGGCTACCTGGCCGGCATCCGCGACCTCTGCACCCGCCACGACGTGCTCTTCGCCGCCGACGAGATCCAGGCCGGCCTGGGTCGCACCGGCCGCACCTTCGCCTGCGACCACGAGGACGTCGTCCCCGACCTCTACGTGCTCGGCAAGGCCCTGGGCGGCGGCATCGTCCCGGTCTCGGCCGTCGTCGCCGACCGTGACGTGCTCGGGGTGCTCAAGCCCGGCCAGCACGGCTCCACCTTCGGTGGCAACGCGCTGGCCTGCGCCGTCGGCACCGCCGTCGTCGACATGCTCGCCACCGGCGACTTCCAGCGCCGCGCCGACGAGATGAGCGTCATGCTGCGCTCGCGCCTCGAGTCCCTGGTGGGGCGCGGCGTGATCGGCGTACGCGTGCGCGGCCTGTGGGCCGGCGTCGACATCGACCCCGCCGTCGGCACCGGGCGCGAGGTCTGCGAGCGGCTGCTGGCCCGCGGGGTCCTGGCCAAGGACACCCACGGCTCCACCATCCGCCTCGCTCCCCCGCTGGTGATCTCCGAGGACGACCTCGCCTGGGGCCTCGACCAGCTCGCCGCCGTCGTCGGCGGCTGACCCGACGACGACCGGGCGAACGCCGGGGCAACGCCCGGCGTTCGCCGCCGAACACTTCCGCACGCCTCGGTGAACTCCCTCCCGGCGCCGGTCCGGACGGCCTCGGGTTGACCACGCTGGGGGCATGCACGTGCTCCCGGCGCTCCGGCGCGTCCCGCCGCTCGCGGTCCTGCTGACGGCCACGGCCGGCCTCTACCTCTGGGGCCTCGGCTCGTCGGGCTGGGCCAACGCCTACTACTCGGCGGCGGCGCAGTCGGGGGCGGAGTCGTGGCGCGCGTTCTTCTTCGGGTCCTTCGACGCGGCAGGATCGATCACCGTCGACAAGCCGCCGCTGGGCGTGTGGCCGATGGCCCTGTCGGTGCGGGTGCTCGGGCTCTCGTCGTGGGCGATCCTGCTGCCCCAGGCGCTGATGGGCGTGGCGACGGTCGCCGTCGTCCACCACGGCGTACGCCGCGCGACCGGCTCGGGCGGGGCCGCGCTGCTGGCCGGGGCGACGCTGGCGCTGACCCCGGTCGCGGTGCTGATGTTCCGCTTCAACAACCCCGACGGCCTGCTCGTGCTGCTGCTGGCCGGCGCGGCCGTCGCGACCCTGCGGGCGCTCGACAGCCCCCGCGCGGGCTGGTGGCTGGTGCTGGCCGGGTCGCTGGTGGGGCTGGCGTTCCTCACCAAGATGCTCCAGGCGTTCCTGGTGCTGCCGGCGCTCGCGGTGGTCTACGCCGTCTTCGCCGTGGTGCCGTGGCGTCGACGGGTGCTCCACCTGCTGGGCGCCGCCGCGTCCGTGGTCGTCGCCGGATCGTGGTGGATCGTCGCGGTCGAGCTGTGGCCCTCCGGCTCACGGCCCTTCGTCGGGGGCTCGCAGCACAACTCGGCGCTCGAGCTGGTGCTCGGCTACAACGGCGTCGGCCGGATCACCGGCGCCCAGACCGGCGCGGTGTCCGGGCCGCGGGGCTGGGGCAGCAACACGCTGCTGCGCCTGCTCGACCCCGGCACCGGCGGCCAGGCGTCGTGGCTCCTGCCGGCCGCGATCGTCCTGGCGGTCGCGGCGCTCTGGCTGACCCGGGGCACCGCCTCGAGGGCCCGCCCGGCACTGGCGCTCTGGCTAACCTGGGCCGGGGTGACGTGGGCGGTCTTCAGCCTGATGAACGGCATCTTCCACGACTACTACACCGTCGCCCTGGCCCCGGCCGTCGCGTCGCTGGTCGGCATCGGCGCGCACGGCGTGTGGGAGCACCGCACGAGCGCCGTCGCGACGTGGGCCCTCGGCCTGGCGGTCGCGGTCACGGGCGTGCTCGCGCTCACCGTGCTGTGGCCCCAACGCGCGTGGTCACCGTGGCTGCCGTGGGCCGTCGCCGCCGCCGTCGCGGTGGCGCTGTGGCGCGTCGTCGTCGCGCACCGCCGCGCCGTGCCCGTGGGGGTCGGCTTCGCCGCGACCGCCCTCGTCGCGGCCTACGTCGGGCCGGCGGCCTACTCCGTCGAGACCGCCGCGACGCCGCACACCGGTGCCGTGCCGCACGCCGGCCCGGCGCGCTCGGGGCCGTCGTACGACGTGGCGCCGGTGGGCGACCTGCTCACCGTCAGCCGGTCCACGCCGGCGCTCACCCGGCTGCTGGTGACCGACGCCGAGGACTTCTCGTGGGTCGCGGCCGTCACGGGAGCCAACTCCGCGGCCGGTTTCCAGCTCGCCACCGACCGACCGGTGATGCCGGTCGGCGGGTTCAACGGCACCGACCCGAGCCCGACCCTCGCGCAGTTCCGGCGCCTGGTCGCGGCGGGACGCATCCACTACTTCCTCGCCGGCGGTGGCCGCTACGTGCCCGAGTCCGACGGTGAGGTGCAGCCGGTGACGCGCACCGGCAGCGACGCGGCGCAGCGCATCGAGCGCTGGGTCGCGCGGAACTTCGCCGCCCGCACCGTCGACGGGGTCGTCGTCCACGACCTCACAGCCACCTGACAGGTCGGGCCGACCTCCGCCCCAGGCGGCCCGCCCACCCTCGGACCATGACGACGATCGCTCCCGACCGCCCGCACGTCTCCGAACCCCCTCCCGAGCCGGCGTCCCCCGCCTCGGCCCCACCGCACCGCCGGGTGCGACCCGAGACCGCGGCGTACGTCGTGCTCCTGGGCGGCACCGCCGTGCTCTACCTGTGGGGGCTGGGCGAGTCGGGCTGGGCCAACTCGTTCTACTCGGCGGCGGTGCAGGCCGGCTCGGAGTCGTGGAAGGCGTTCTTCTTCGGCGCCTCCGACGCCGCCGGCTCCATCACCGTGGACAAGCCGCCGCTCTCGTTGTGGCCGATGGCGCTGTCGGTGCGGGTCTTCGGCCTGTCGTCGTGGGCGATCCTGGTGCCGCAGGCGCTGATGGGCGTCGGCTCGGTGGCCGTGCTCGTCGCGCTGGTGCGCCGCGCGACCGGCAACCCCTGGGCCGGGTTGCTCGCCGGTCTGACGCTGGCGGTGACGCCCGTGGCGGCGCTGATGTTCCGCTTCAACAACCCCGACGCCCTGCTGACCCTGCTGATGCTCGGGGCGGCGTACGCGGCCTTCCGCGCTGTGGGCTCTCCGCGGGCCCTGCGGTGGTTGGTGCTCGCGGGCGGTTTGCTGGGGCTGGCGTTCCTCACCAAGACCCTGCAGGCGTTCCTCGTGCTGCCCGGCTTCGCGGTGACGTACGCCGTGTTCGCGGCCCGGCCGTGGCGCACGCGGCTCGGGCACCTGCTCGCGGCGTTCGGGGCGATGGTGGCCGGCGCCGGCTGGTGGGTCGCGATCGTCGAGCTGTGGCCCGCCTCGTCGCGGCCCTACATCGGCGGCAGCCAGACCAACGACTTCCTCGAGCTGACCTTCGGCTACAACGGCTTCGGCCGCCTGACCGGCGACGAGACCGGCTCGGTCGGCGGCGGCGGGGGTATGGGCTGGGGGTCCACCGGCCTCTTCCGGCTCCTCGGCTCCGAGAACGGCGGCCAGGTCGCCTGGCTGCTCCCGGCCGCGCTCGTGCTCGGCGTGGCCGCGATCTGGTCCGGACGACGTCCGGTCAAGGTGGCCGCGTCGCTGATGCTCGGCTGGCTGGTGGTCACCGCCGCGACGTTCTCGTTCATGGCCGGCATCTACCACGCCTACTACACCGTCGCGCTGGCCCCGGCGATCGCCGCGTGCGTCGCCCTCGGCGCGTGGGCGCTCTGGCAGCGGCGTGGGTCGCTGGTCGCCTCGGGCGTGCTCGGCTTCACCGTCGCGCTCACCTCGGCCTGGTCGTTCGTGCTGCTCTCGCGCACCCCCGACTACCACCCGTGGCTGCGCTGGACGATCGTCGTGCTCGGCTTCGCCGCCGCGCTGATGGTCGTCGGCGCCCGGCACCTGCCCCAGCGGGTGGCCGGTGTGGTCGCGCTGGTCGCCCTCGTCGCGGCGCTCGCCGGCCCCACGGCGTACTCGCTGTCGACCGCGGCCACCCCGCACACCGGCTCGATCCCGACCGCCGGCCCGTCCTCGGCGGGCGGCATCGGCGGGATGCCGGGCGGGATGCCGGGTGGCACGGGGGCCATGGGTGGCACGGGCGGCGGGGTCGGTGGCCTGCTCGACGGCTCGACCTCGACCACCACGCTCACCTCGCTGCTGCTCGAGGACGCGGACTCCTACGACTGGGTGGCTGCGACCGTCGGCGCCAACTCGGCGGCCGGCTACCAGCTGGCGACCGAGCAGTCGGTGATGCCGATCGGCGGCTTCAACGGCAGCGACCCGAGCCCGACGCTCGCGCAGTTCCAGGACTACGTCGCCGACGGCCGCATCCACTACTTCATCGCCGGCGGCGGTGGCCTCGGTGGCGGGATGGGCGGCGGGCCGGGCGGCCTGGGCGGTGACTCCGAGATCGCGACCTGGGTCGCGGCCACCTACACCGCCCAGACCGTCGACGGAGTCACCGTCTTCGACCTGACGGCGCCGGCCTGAGCCTCTCGACGCTCCCGCCTGCGAGTGCAGTACGCAGGTGTCACCGGCTGACACCTGCGTACTGCACTGTCGTCGAGGCGGTCATGCGCAGGCGGTCCTCCACAGGCTGGCGGCGACCGGTGGCGCCGGACGCCCTCGCCGGTCAGCATCGCTGGCATGTCAGCCCTCGACGAGATCCTCGAGCGCCAGTCCGGCGTCGTCAGCCGTGCCCAGCTCCTCGACCACGGCGTCGCCGTGACCACGGTCCGCCGCCGATTGCGTCGCCGCGAGCTGGTCATGAAGGCACCAGGCGTCTACGTCACGCACACCGGCGACCTCACCTGGCGCCAGCGCGCCTGGGTCGCGGTCCTGACGCTCGAGCCCGCGGCGCTGTGCCACCGCTCGGCCCTGCGCGCCGACGACGGGCCCGGCCGGGTGCCGGTCGAGGAGGTGATCCACGTCGCCGTCGACCGCACCCGCTCGCCGGCCGCGCCACCCGGCGTACGACTGCACCAGCTGGCGCACCTCGACGACAAGGTCCGTTGGAGCGCCAGCCCACCGAGGGTCCGGGTCGAGCACGCGGTGCTCGACGTCGCGAGCGGGGCGGCCGACGACCTGACCGCGATCGCGACGCTGGCCGACGCCGTCCAGGCCCGCCGTACGACGGCGGCGCGGCTCGCCGAGACGCTGGACTCCCGACCCCGGATCGCCCGGCGCGCCTTCCTGGCCGGGGTGCTGGCCGACGTCGCCGCCGGCACCTGCTCGGTCCTGGAGCACGGCTACCTCGCGCGGGTCGAGCGGCCGCACGGTCTGCCCGGCGCGCAGCGGCAGGTCACCGACTCGGCCCGCGGTCCGCTCCACCGCGACGTGGAGTACGCCGTCGCGCGGCTCCGGGTCGAGCTCGACGGGAGGCTCTTCCACCACAACGCGACAGCGCGCGACCTCGACCTCGACCGTGACCTCGACTCGGCGGTCGACGGCCACCTGACCGTGCGGCTCGGGTGGGGCCAGGTCCACGGCCGCCCGTGCGTCACCGCGCGCAAGGTCGGCGCGCTGCTGCAGCAGCGCGGTTGGGAGGGGCGACCCATCCCGTGCCCCGAGTGTGCCGAGACCTCAGTGCAGTACGCCGGTGTCACCGGCTGACGCCGGCGTACGGCACTGTCGCGCCGACGGCGTCCTCACCACCCCGAGCGCACCAACGGGCTGTCCAACGACTCCGTGCCGGTCTTGACCGCCCGGAACAGCGCCGCCGGGCGGCCTCGCCCCGCCGCGCGCAGCTCACCGGTCGGGCGCACCCAGTCGGTCGACGAGCGCACCTTGCGCTGGAAGTTGCCGGCGTCGAGCGAGCGACCCCAGACGACCTCGTAGACCGTGCGGAGCTCGGCGAGGGTGAACTCCTCGGGCAGGAAGGCCGTGGCGACCGCGGTGTACTCGAGCTTGGCGGCCAGCCGCTCGACCGCGTCGTCGAGGATCTCGGCGTGGTCGAACGCCAGCCCTTCCCGTCGTACGTCGGCCACCGCGCGCCACGCCGCTGCGGCCGCGTCGGTGCCGGCGGTCAGCGACACCGGTTCGGCCAGGACCGCCAGGTGGGCGACCGAGACCGTGCGGGCCCGCGGGTCGCGGTCGGGCGCACCGTAGGTGCGCAGCTGCTCGAGGACCGGCTCGTCGACCCCGGTCTCCTCCCAGAGCTCGCGTCGCGCGGCGTCCTCGAGGCCCTCGTCGGGGTGGACGAAACCACCGGGCAGCGCGAGCGCACCGCGGAACGGCGCGACACCCCGCTCGACCACCAGCACCACGAGCTCGTCGTCGGCAATGGTGAACGCGGCGACGTCGACGGCGACGTAGCTGACCGGATGGCGGGGCATGCCGCCACTTTAATGGTCGTCTTGACAAGAAACAATGGCAGCACGCAGACTGGGCGCACATTGATTGTCATAAAGACAATAAAGGAGTGATCATGGACTGGACCGAGGTCGCCGCCTTCGGCACCGGAGCACTGTGCGTCTGGTTGGTCGTGCGCCAGCACGTCGCCAACTTCGCCGTCGGCATCGCCAACAACCTGCTGTTCATCTGGCTGTTCGTCGGCGCCGGCCTCTACGCCGACGCCGGCCTGCAGGTCGTCTACGTCGCCCTCGCCGGACTCGGCTGGTGGTGGTGGCTCCGGGGCGGCGAGCGACGCACCGGCGTCGAGGTCCACGACCCCTCCCCCGCCGTGCTCGTCGCCTGCGTCGCGGCCGTCGCGGTCATCACCGCCGTCCTGCAGTGGGTGCTGCTCACGTGGACCGACTCCACGGTCGCCGGGTGGGACGCGCTCACCACCGCCCTCAGCCTGGTCGCGCAGCTGATGCTGTCGCGCAAGTGGATCGCCAACTGGTGGTTCTGGATCGCCGCCGACCTGGTCTACATCCCGCTCTACGCCCACAAGGGTCTGTGGCTCACCGCCGGCCTCTACGTGCTCTTCCTCGGCCTGTGCGTCGCCGGCCTCGTGCAGTGGCGTCGCGCCCGCACCGCGGTGGAGGACGCCCCGGTGATGGCGGTGACCGCGTGAGCCGCAGACCCTTCGAGCACGGCCTGGTGCTCGGCAAGTTCTGGCCGCTGCACGCCGGGCACCAGCACCTCGTCGAGGAGGCGCTCGCGCGCTGCGACCGGGTGACCGTGCAGCTGCTCGCCACGCACGCCGAGGACGTCCCGCTCGCCGTGCGGGCCGCGTGGATCCGCGAGCTGCACCCGACGGTGCGCCTCGTGGCGGCGTACGACGAGACACCGGTCGACTTCGACGACCCGGCGGTCTGGGACCTCCACATGGTCGTCATCCGGGAGCACCTCGACGCGCCGGTCGACGCGGTGCTCACCTCCGACGAGTACGGCGCCGAGCTGGCCCGTCGACTGGGGGCGACCTGGGTGCAGGTCGACCCCGGCCGGGTCGAGGTGCCGGTGTCGGGCACCGCGGTGCGGGCCGATCCCGGCGCCCACTGGGGCTTCCTGGCCCCGCCGGTGCGAGCCCACTACGTGCGGCGTGTGGTCGTGACCGGCGCGGAGTCGACCGGCTCCACGACGCTCGCGCAGGCGCTGGCCGAGCGCCTCGGCTGCCCGTGGGTGCCGGAGTTCGGCCGGCACTGGTCCGAGGTCAGGCCCGGCGGGCTCGAGGCGCTGTGGCACACCGACGAGTTCGTCCACATCGTGCGTGAGCAGTGCGCGGCCGAGGAGGCCGCCGCCCGCGAGACGCCGGTGCCGTGGCTGGTCTGCGACACCGACGCCCAGGCCACCACGCTCTGGCACGAGCGCTACGTCGGGCACCTCTCCCCCGAGGTCGCGGCCGCGGCGGGGGCCCAGGTGACGCCGTACGCACGCATCCTCACCGGCGACGAGATCGCCTGGGTGCAGGACGGCATGCGCGACGGCGAGGAGATCCGCCACGCCATGCAGGACCGCTTCCGCGCCACCCTCGACGACGACGGCGTGCCGTGGCTCGAGGTCAGCGGCTCCGTCGAGGAGCGCGTCGACCAGGCGCTGACCTGGTTGGCGTCGCTGGGGTGAGCCTCAGGTGACCTTGTCGACGATCGCGCCGGCGACCGTCGTGGCCTTCGCAGCGACCTCCTTGGCCGCGGCCACCTTGCGCGCCCGGCGCTTGTCGGCGCGCAGCGCGAGGAGGTTGAGCGTGCCCCAGGTCAGGGTGGCGGCCAGCACCTTGGCGCGGGTCTCGTCGTCCTCGGCGCGGCGCGCGAGCACGATGCCGTCGCCGACGTCGCAGCAGATGCGGATCCACATGGCCGTGGTGACGGTCCGGTCGGAGCGACCGAGCACCCCGAAGGCGCTGATCGCGAGGTCACGCACCCCGAAGACCTCGGCGAGGCGGTCGAAGCCCGGCTGCTCGTGCTTGTCGGCCCCCATCGCCTCGCCGAGGTGCTCGGGGCGCACGAAGCAGAACCCGGCGTACGACGCGGTGGCGGTGCTCATCAGGCGGCTCAGGGCATAGCTCATGCCTGAGACGCTAGAGCCCGGACGACGCCGTGCGGTCCCCCGCCGGGGTGGGCGCGGCCCCCACCAGCGCGGGCAGCGAACCGGCCACCAGGTGCAGCAGCTCGTCGCGGGTGACCCCGTTGGGGTCGGCGACCCACGACAGCACGAGCTCCTCGGCCATCGCGGCCCAGCCGCGCACCAGGAGCCGGGTGGCCGGGGTGTCGGGGATCAGGTCGGCCTGCGCGTCCTCGGTGAAGATCCGGTCGGTCAGCACGCCGCGCGCCTCGTCGTAGATCGCGCGCAGCGTCTCGTTGCCGCCCTGGGCGCCCTTGACCAGCGAGAGGTAGCCGGCGTGGTTGGTGACCACGTAGTCGACGTAGGCGGTCATCGAGGCGGCGAGCTGCTCGAGCGGTCCCCCGGTGCCGGGCGGGGCGGTCTGGGCGACCAAGTCGTCGACCGCCCGGCGCACGACGGCCTCGTGGAAGGCGTGCTTGTTGCCGAAGTAGTGGTAGAGCAACCCCCGGGAGATCCCGGCCTCCTCGGCCAGCAGGTCGATCGACAGCTCGTCGAGCGAGCGGTCGGCGAGCAGTCGCACGCCGAGGTCGAGCAGCTGGGCGCGGCGCTCGTCGGGGGTCAGCCTGATCCGAGGTGATGTGCCGGTGGTCACGAGCCCCATCCTATTGACACTTGTTCAATAACGCCAATACCGTCATCCCATGAGCATCACCTCCGCCGCCCGGGCTGTCGACCACCTCGTCATCGGCGCCGGCTTCGCCGGCCTGTGCGCCGCGATCAAGCTCGACGAGGCCGGCGAGAAGGACTTCGTCGTCGTCGAGCGCGGCGCCGACGTCGGCGGCACCTGGCGCGACAACACCTACCCCGGTGCCGCCTGCGACGTGCCGAGCCAGCTCTACTCGTTCTCCTTCGCGCCCAACCCCGACTGGTCGATGTCGTTCTCGCCCCAGCCCGAGATCCAGCGCTACATCCAGCGCACGGCCCAAGCGTCCGGCACCCTCGACCGCTTCCGCTTCGACACCAGCGTCGAGGACGCCACCTGGGACGCCGACCAGCAGCGCTGGATCGTGCGCACCGCACCCACCGCCGGCGGCGAGCCCACGACGTACGCCGCCCGCACGCTGATCAGCGGCGCCGGCGGCCTGTCCGAGCCCAAGCTGCCCGCGATCGAGGGCATCGGGTCGTTCGGCGGCGAGCTCTTCCACTCCGCGCGCTGGGACCACGACGTCGACCTGACCGGCAAGCGCGTCGCGATCATCGGCACCGGCGCCTCCTCGATCCAGATCGTGCCGGCGATCCAGCCGAAGGTCGCCCACCTCGACGTCTACCAGCGCACCGCGCCGTGGGTGATGCCGCGCCACGACCGCACCTACTCCTCGGTCGAGAAGGCCGCCCTCAAGCACGTGCCCGGCCTGCAGAAGGTCTACCGCGAGGCGATCTACTGGGGCCGCGAGAGCTACGTCCTGCCGTTCACCCGGATGCCCGCGATCCTCGCGCCCGTGCAGCGGCTCGCCCTGGGCAACATCAAGAAGGGCATCAAGGACCCCGCGCTGCGCGCCAAGGTCACCCCCGACTTCCGCATGGGCTGCAAGCGCATCCTGATCTCCAACGCCTACTACCCCGCGCTGGCCGCCGACAACTGCGACGTCGTGACCGACGGCATCACCCGCATCACCCCGACCGGCATCGTGACCATCGACGGCGCAGGCCACGAGGTCGAGCGCGAGGTCGACGTGCTGATCGTGGCGACCGGCTTCCACACCACCGAGCTGCCGATCACCGAGCACATCACCGGCCGTGCGGGCCACACGCTGGCCGAGCAGTTCGACGAGCACGGCATGTCGGCCTACAAGGGCACCACGGTGCCGGGCTTCCCCAACCTCTTCCTGATCGTCGGACCCAACACCGGCCTGGGCCACTCGAGCATGGTCTTCATGATCGAGTCGCAGGTCTCCTACGTCGTCGACGCGGTCCGCACGATGCGCGCCCACGACTACGGCACCGTCGAGGTCACCGAGCGCGCCGAGCGCGCCTTCCACGCCGACGTCCAGCGCCGGATGGGCCCCACCGTCTGGAGCACCGGCGGCTGCGCCAGCTGGTACCTCGACAAGCACGGCCACAACACCACCCTGTGGCCGCGCTCCACCTTCACGTTCCGGGCCCTGACCCGGTCGTTCGACGTGGCGGCCTACACCGTCACGGCACCCCTCACCTCCACCCCTGATCGAGAGGTCGTCAACGCATGAAGTCCCTCAAGGACAAGGTCGTCGTCATCACCGGTGCCGGTTCCGGCATCGGCCGGGCCCTGGCCCTCAACCTGGCCGACAAGGGCTCGCTGCTGGCGCTGTCCGACGTCGACGAGGCCGGCCTGGCCGAGACCGTCGCGCTCGCCACCAAGGCCGGCGTCACCAAGGTCCGCAGCGACCGGCTCGACGTCGCCGACCGCGACGCCTTCAGCCGCTACGCCCTCGACGTCGTCGAGGACTTCGGCCGCGTCAACGTCGTCATCAACAACGCCGGCGTCGCGCTCTCGGGCGACTTCAACGACCTCGAGTACGCCGACATGGACTGGATCACCGGGGTCAACTTCTGGGGCGTCGTGCACGGCACCAAGGAGTTCCTCCCCCACATCATCGCCAGCGGCGACGGCCACGTCGTCAACATCTCCTCGCTGTTCGGGCTCGTCTCGATGCCCGGCCAGTCGATGTACAACGCCTCCAAGTACGCCGTGCGCGGCATGACCGAGGCCCTGCGCGAGGAGATGCTCATCGCCAAGCACCCGGTCGGCGTCACCGTCGTCCACCCCGGCGGCATCAAGACCGCGATCGCCCGCAACGCCCGGGTCTCCGCCAAGGAGGACAAGACCGCGACCGCCGAGCTCTTCGACAAGAAGCTCGCCAAGATGACCCCCGACAAGGCCGCCCAGATCATCGTCAACGGCATCCTCAAGAACCGCGCCCGCGTGCTCGTCGGCCTCGACGCCCACGTCATCCACACCGCCGCCAAGCTCGCCGGCTCGCGCTACCAGGAC
>CALRVO020000009.1:0-19176 GCA_943371595.1 Sphingomonas paucimobilis | reverse complement strand
CATCGGCGCGGCCGTGCTCGCCTCGATCGTGGAGGCCGGGTTCACCGGCGAGGTGGTCGTGGTGCACCCGCACGCGGACCCGGTGGCCGGGGTCGCGGCGTACGCCCACCTGGTCGACGTGCCCGGTCACATCGACGTCGTGGTGGTCGCAGTACCGGCGCGACGGGTGCTCGGCGTCGTCGCCGACGCCGCGCTGAGCGGGGCCGGCACCGTCGTCGTGGTGTCGTCGGGCTTCGCCGAGGCCGGCGTCGAGGGCGAGACGTGGCAGCGCGACCTGGCCCGCCTGGCCCGCGACCACAGCATCCGGCTGGTCGGGCCCAACTGCCTCGGTGTCCAGGTGCACGACCCGCAGGTGCGGCTCAACGCCACGTTCTGCGACCTGGTGCCGCGCGCCGGCGGGCTGGCGGTCGCCTCGCAGTCCGGTGGGGTCGGCGTCGCGCTGCTCGCGACGGCGCTGCGCACCGGCCTGGGGCTGCGCACGTTCGTGTCGCTGGGCAACAAGGCCGACGTGTCGGGCAACGACCTGCTCGCCGCCTGGCTCGACGACCCGTCGGTGACGGCGGCCGGGCTCTACCTGGAGTCGTTCGGCAACGCCCCGAAGCTCGCCCGGCTCGCGCGGCGCTTCTCCGAGCGCAAGCCGTTGCTGGTGGTGCTCGGCGGACGCTCCGTGGGCGGGCGCCGCGGCGGGGCGTCGCACACCGCGGCCGCCGCGACCCCGACGATCGCCGTCGAGGCGCTCTTCGGGCAGAGCGGGATCATCCCGTGCCCCGACGTGGACGCGCTCGCCCAGACCGCCCTCGTGCTCGCCGAGCAGCCGCTGCCGACCGGGCGCCGGGTCGCCGTGGTCACCAACGCCGGCGGGATGGGCATCCTCGCCGCCGACGCCGCCGACGCGGCCGGGCTGGTGGTGCCGGTGCTCTCCGACGGGCTGCAGGACCGGCTGGGGGCCCGGGCTGCGACGCTGGCCGGCACCGGCAACCCCGTCGACGTCGGCGCCGGCGCGAGCCCCGGGACGCTCACGGACGTGGTGGACGCGGTGCTGGGCTCCGGCGAGGTCGACGCGCTCCTGGTGGTCCTGGTCGCGACCCGGGTCGCCCCGGCCGTCCCGCTGACGGCCGCGGTCACCGCCGCACAGGCGCTCCACCGTCACCGGCCCGTGCTCCTGGTGGTCGTCGGTGCCGATCCGGCACCGGCCCCGGGCCCGACGCGGATGCCCGACGTGACCGCGGCCGTCGAGGCGCTCGCACGCGTGAGCCGCTACGCCGCCTGGCTCGCCGTGCCCCGGTGCCCCGCGCCGCCCGGTGACGCGGACCGGGCCCGCGAAGCCCGGCGGACCGCCGCCGCGCTCCTGGCCCCCGAGGGGACCTCGCGGTGGCTGACCCACGCCGAGGCCACGTGGCTGCTGAGGCCCTACGACCTGCCTCCCGACGGCACGACCGCCAGCGGTCCCGAGGCAACCGCCCTCGCGACCCGGCTCGGGTTCCCGGTCGCCGTCAAGGTCGCCGACCCGGCCGTCGTGCACAAGACCGACCGGGGACTGGTCCGCACCGGGCTGCGCGACGCCGACGCCGTCGCGAGGGCGGTCGCGTCCTTCGAGGCCGAGCTGGGCCGGAGCGTCGAGGTGCTGGTGCAGCCCATGGCCGCGGGCGTCGAGATGGCCCTCGGCCTGGTCCAGGACCCGACCTTCGGACCGCTCGTCATGGTCGCCGCCGGGGGGACCGCCATCGACGTGTGGGAGGACCGTGTCTTCCTCCTGCCGCCCCTCGACGCCGGGACCGTGCGCCGCGCCGTGCGCTCGCTGCGCTCGTGGCCCCTGCTCGACGGCTTCCGTGGCGCGGCCCGGGTCGACGTGGCCGCGCTCGAGCGGCAGGTGCTCGCCCTCGGCCAGCTCGGCACCGACGTCCCCGAGGTCGCCGAGGTCGACCTCAACCCGTTGCTCGTCGACGTCGAGGGCACCCACCTGGTCGACGTCAAGGTCCGGCTCGCCCCCGCGGCCCCGCTCGACCGCGGAGTGCCGCGGCAGCTGCGCCGCCCCCGCTGAGGCAGGACCTTCGACCGAAGGCCGAACGGCCCTGTCGTCGTCCCGCCCACCCGACGAGGGTGGGCACGAGCGCGCGACCCTCGCCGCCGACGAGAGGATGCCGATGTCGGTGCTGCGCGCCCGCGACCGGGCAGGTCTGGCCCGCGCCGGGCGCCGGGTCCGCACCCTCCTGCCGACCCGCGCCGACCTCGACGCCGTACGACGCAACCCCCGGCAGGACCTGCTGGCCGGCCTGACGGTCGCCGTCGTGGCCCTGCCGCTGGCGCTGGCGTTCGGCGCCGCCTCGGGCCTGGGGGCCGCGGCCGGCCTCGTCACCGCGGTCGTGGCCGGGATCGTCGCGGCCGTCCTGGGCGGCTCCAACATTCAGGTGTCCGGCCCCACGGGGGCCATGACGGTGGTGCTGCTGCCGGTCGTGGCCGAGCACGGCGTCGACGGGGTGCTGATGGTCGGTCTGATGGCGGGTCTCGTCCTCGTCGTCGTCGCGCTGGCCGGACTCGGCCGCTACGTGCGCTTCCTGCCGGTGTCGGTGCTCGAGGGGTTCACGGCCGGGATCGCCGTCGTGATCGCCCTGCAGCAGGTCCCGGCGGCCCTCGGGGTCTCCGACGCCACCGGGGACAAGGTGTGGGCCACCGCCGTGGACGCCGTGAGCCGCTACGTGCGACAACCCGACCCGGCCCCGTTGCTCGTCGCCCTCGGGGTCGCCGCACTCATGCTCCTCGGTGGCCGCTGGCGCCCCCGGGTGCCGTTCTCCCTGGTGGGCGTCGCGCTCGCCACGCTCGCCGCGCGCGCCTTCGACCTGCCCCTGATGAGCCTCGGCCACCTGCCCTCGACGCTCCCGGCGCCCTCGTGGTCCTTCGTCGACGTGGGCGCCGTCGGCGGACTGGTCACCGCCGCCCTGGCGATCGCCGCCCTCGCCGCTCTCGAGAGCCTGCTGTGCGCGACGGTGGCCGACGCCATGACGGTCGACGAGCACCACGACCCCGACCGCGAGCTCTTCGGCCAGGGCCTGGCCAACATGGTGGTCCCGCTCTTCGGCGGCGTCCCCGCGACCGCGGCCATCGCGCGGACCGCGGTCAACGTCCGCGCGGGCGCGCGGTCCCGTCTGGCGGCCGTGACCCACTCGGTGGTGCTGCTGGTGCTCGTCTTCGCCGCTGCGCCCCTGGTCGCGACCATCCCGCTCGCCGCGCTGTCGGGGGTCCTGTTCGCCACCTGCGTGCGGATGGTCGAGGCCGGTGCGCTGCGTGCTCTGCTGCGCTCGACCCGCTCCGACGCGGTCATCGTCGTGCTCACCTTCGTGGTCACCGTCGCGGTCGACCTCGTCGTGGCCGTCGGGGTCGGCGTCGCCGTCGCGGTCGTGCTCGCCCTGCGGACCGTCGCGCGCAGCGCCCACATCGAGGAGGTCGCCTGGCAGGAGGGCGACCACAGCGAGGAGGAGCACCGCCTGCTCGACGAGCACATCGTCGTCTACCGGATCGACGGGCCGCTCTTCTTCGGCGCCGCCCACCGGTTGCTGCTCGAGCTGCCGGACGTCGTCGACGTCGAGGCCGTGGTGCTGCGCATGTCGCGGGTCAGCACCGTCGACGCCACCGGCGCGCGGATCCTCACCGACGTCGTCGAGCGTCTGGAGCGGCGCGGGATCGCCGTGCTGCTCTCGGGCGTCGACCCCGGTCACGAGGAGGTGCTGCGAGCGCTCGGCCACGCCGACACCCTGCGCGCCCGGGGCCGGATCCTGTCCGACACCCCCGCCGCCATCGCGCGGGCCCGCTCGCTGCTGGCCGCCCGCCGGGACGACGCCCTCAGGGCGCCGACGGACCCGGACCCTGACGCCGGGCCCGCAGGGCCAGGGCGTCACCCCAGGCCTGGGCCCGCGCGAGCTCCCCGTCCAGGATCGGCCCCGTGACGCCCTCGACGTAGAAGCTGGCCCGGTCGAGCACGGTGAAGCCCCGACGTCGCAGGGTCCGTGCGACCTTGCGTGACGCGGAGCCGGGCCAGTGCCGGGTGACCTTGGCGCGGGTGTCGAAGACGGCCACCGGTGGGCGTGCGGCGTCGTCGACGGCGGCCAACCACTCCCGGACCCCGGTCCGGGCGCGGTCCGCGTCGGCCCCCTGCGTGACGGCGTCGGCCCGGGTGCTCGGACGGCTCAGCGACAGGGCGTGCGTGGGCGCCCCGAGCACGAGCAGGTCGACGTCGGTCAGGTCGTGGTCGTGCGCGTCGCCCACCCTCAGGACGGCGGCATCCGCGCCGCGCTCGCGCAGGCCGTGGGCCACGGCGTCCGCCAGCTCCTCGGTGTTGCCGAACAGCGACTCGACCACCAGTGCCACCTTCATGACTGCTTCTCCTCGCCTCGGCACCGCGCGCCGCGGCTGTCTCGACCCTGCTCCTGGCGGGCCCGGCCCCGCAGAGGCCCATGGCCCGTGGCCGGAGGCCTTCGGCCCTGTGCCACGTGTCGGCCCCGGGCCCAGGATGGGCACATGGGCAGGCTGAGGAGGACCGCGTGGCACCGGTGCCGGGGCTGAGCGCCGGTCCGCCCGTCGTGCGGCTCGGCGTCGAGGAGTGCTGGCGCCTGCTCGGTGCCGCCACCCTCGGCCGCCTCTGCGTGTGCGTCGACCACCGTGTGCAGGTCGTGCTCACGTCGTACGTCGTGCGGGTGGGGCGGGTCTACTTCCGTGCCGCGGCGTTCGGCGCGGTCGCGCGCCGGGCCCGGGCGCACCAGGTGACGCTGGAGGTCGACGAGGTCCGCGAGTCGGCCGCCGGGTCGCTCGCAGGGTGGACCGTGACGGTCAGCGGCTCCGCGCGGTCGCTGACCGACACCGCCACCCTGGCCGCGCTGTGGTCGCCGGTGCGCCCGCCGGCGTGGGAGTCGGGGCGCGAGCCGCTGTGGATCGAGCTGCTCCCCGCCGCGGTGGAGGGGCGACGGCTCCGCGCCTGAACCGCGGCCCGAGCCGGAGCCCCGGTGCACGGGCACCGGTCCGGGAGGGGTGGCAGGGGTCGGGGCCGGGCCAGCCGAAGGACCCCGGGCGGTGGGACCGATGGCCGTGGCGCTCGGGGCGCGTCCGGACCACGGTGGGCACATGACCTCCAGACCCGTGCCCGCAGGCAGCATCGTCGTCGGGATCGACGGCTCGACCGGTGCCGACCAGGCCCTCGACTGGGCCACCGACCAGGCGGCGCTGGAGCACCGGCCGCTCGTGCTGGTCTGCTCGGCCCGGCTCGCCGCCGGGGGCGACGCGATGTGGCTGGGCCAGCCCGGGGTCGACATCGGCGCCATCCTGGAGGACCTCCGCGTCGCCAGCCACCAGATGCTGGCCCACGCGCGGCACCGGGCCGAGCAGCGGGCCCCGGGTCTGGTGGTGCACGAGTCACTCACCCGGGCCGACCCCCGGACCGCGCTGGTCGACCTGGGCGAGCGCGCCGCGACCGTCGTCGTGGGCTCGCGCGGGCGGGGCCCGATCGCCTCGGCGCTGCTCGGCTCGGTCAGCGTCCACCTCGCCAAGCACGCCACCTGCCCGGTCGTCGTGGTCCGCCACGACCCCGACTCCGCGTCCCACACGGGTGTGGTCGTCGACGTCGACGACACCGAGCAGGGGCGGGTCGCGGTGGAGTACGCCTACCGCGCGGCCTCGTTCCGGGGGTGGCCGCTGACCGCGCTGCGCGTGGTCTGGGACCCGATGCACCTCGGTGCCGACGACCACGTCGTCGACGTCGACGACCCCGGTCTGACGACCGAGCGACGGTTGCTCTCGGAGGCGACCGCCGGCATGCGCGAGAAGTTCCCCGACGTCCAGGACCGTCTGGTGCTGGTCCGCGGCCGACGCGAGCAGCAGCTCGTGCGGGCCTCGCGCCACGCCGACCTGCTGGTCGTCGGCACCACGCCGTACGGCGTCCTCGACCAGCTCGTCCACGGGTCGGTCGCCACGGTGGTGGAGCACGCCGCGTGCGACGTGGCCGTCCTGCCCCGCCCGACCCCCGACACCGTCGCGAGCGCCACCTGAGCACGGCGCGGCCGGTGGTCAGCGGTCCGCGCCGAGGGGGACGCACCAGAGCAACCGGGACCCGGGCCCCTCGCGCCCGGTCAGCTCGAAGCTGCCGCCGCGCGCGAGCGCCCGCTGGCGCAGGTTGGCCAGGCCGCTGAGGACGACGTCGGTGGGCGGACCGGTCCCGTCGTCGAGGACCTCGATCCGCACCGCGTCCGGGCTCGCCGTCACCACCACCTGCGTGCGCTGCGCCGCAGCGTGCCGTCCCACGTTGGTGAGGGCCTCGCGCACCACGGCGCAGACGTCGGCGTGCACGGGCACCGGCACGAGCAGGTCGACCGGTCCTGCGAAGACGACCTCGGGCGGCGCGGCCAGCAGCACCGCCGTGGCGCCGGCGACCGCGACCACCTGGGCGCGCAGCCCCGTCCCGTCGCCCGCGTTGAGCGCGAAGATCGTCGTGCGGATCTGGCGGATCGCGGCGTCGATCTCGGCGGCCTGCGCCGCGAGGTGCTCCGCGTCGGGCCCGGGACCCAGCGCCGCACCGACGCTCTGGATGTTGAGACCGGCGGCGAACAGCCGCTGCACCACGTGGTCGTGGAGGTCACGCGCGATCCGGTCACGGTCCTCGAGCGTGCGCAGGTGGGCTCGCACCTCGCGCGCGCGGGCCCGGTCGAGCGCGATGGCGGCGTGGCCGGCCAACGACGCGGCCACGTCGAGGTCGAGCTCGGTGAACTGCGGCGCCCCGACGTCGCGCAGCACGAACAGGCTCCCCTGCACCCCGACCTGGGCCGGCAGCGGCACCGCCATCGCCGGGCCGAGGGCCGACGCCGGCAGGTGGGCGGCTCCTTCCCCGGGCAGCTGGTCGGTCAGCTGGGGCCGCCGCGTCGTCAGGCAACGCCGTACGAGGGAGCTGCCGGGGGCCAGGCCGGCGCCGAGCACGGACGCGGCGCCGACGCCCGCGGCCCGGTCGACGACCAGCCCGTCGTAGGGCTCCTCGACCCCGTGGGTGAGCACGACGGCGACCAGGTCGGCGCCGGCGAGCCCGAGCACGCGATCGGCGACGAGCTGCAGGACGTCGACGTCGTCGTTGGTCAGCAGCTCGTGGGTGATCTCCGAGGTCGCCGCCGTCCACTCCTCGCGCCGCCGGGTCTCGTCGAAGAGCCGGGCGTGCGCGATCGCGACCCCCGCCGTGGTCGCCAGGGCCTCGACGAGCACCTGGTCGTCGGCGCTGAACGCCCCGGCGCGCGGGTCGGCGAGGTAGAGGTGGCCGTAGATCTCCTCGCGCACCTCCAGGGGCACCCCGATGAAGCTGGTGATCGCCGGGTGGTGGGCCGGCACCCCCACCGAGCGGGCGTCGTCGGACAGCACCGCGAGACGGACCGGGCGGGGGTCCTCGATCAGCGCCCCGAGCAGCCCCAGGCCCTCGGGGCTCGGCCCGATCGCGCGCACGGTGGCAGCGTCCATGCCGGTGTGGATGAACTGGTCGAGGCGCCCGTCGTGGCCCAGCACGCCGATGGCGCCGTACGCCGACCCCACGAGCTCGACCGCGGCCTCGATGATCTGGCGCAGGGCGAGGGTGAGGTCGAGGTGCTCGACGGCGAGCCGGTTGGCCTCGAGCAACCGCCTCAGCTGTGACTCGGTCGACGGCACGGTCGCTCCCTCGTCGTGGGGCACGTGCTGCTCGAGGCCGTCGAGGTGCGGGTCGTCCTCACCGTAGTCGGGTGGTCCACCGTGCCGGGTCCTCAGCAGCGCGCCATCGCGGTCGACGAGGGCGTCGCCGGGCGAGGTGCATGGGGGCCGTGGGGGTCACGGGACTCATGCCGGCCGCCCGGGCGGTACGGCGGTGACCTGGGTGCCGGCGGCGCCGGCGACGACGTCGCCGACCTCGAACAGCGAGCCGATGGCCGCGCGGCCGCCGGTGTCGCTCACGAACGCGCAGGCGGCGGTGACCTTCGGTCCCATCGACCCGTCGGCGAAGGACAGGGCCCGCAGGTTGCTGACGCCGACGTGGTGGATGGGCTGTTGCTCGAGGGTCCCGAAGTCGGTCATCACGGCACGGACGTCGGTGAGCATGACGAGCAGGTCGGCGCCCAGCCCGGTCGCCACGAGGGCAGCGACGTGGTCCTTGTCGACCACGGCGTCGACGCCGCGCAGGCCGTCGGCCCCGGCGACGACGGGCACTCCACCCCCGCCGGCGAGCACCACCGTGGTGCCGTTCCTCACGAGGGAGCTGGCCGTCTCGATCTCGACGATCCGCACGGGTAGCGGCGAGGCCACGACCCGACGCCAGCCCGCGCCGTCGACCCGCACGGTCCACCCGTGGCGCTCGGCCTGCTCGCGAGCAGTGCTCTCGTCGTAGACCGGCCCGACGAACTTCGTCGGTCGCGCGAAGGCCGGGTCGTCGCGGTCGACGACGGTCTGGGTGACCAGCGTGACGACCGGTCCGGCGAGACCTGCGTTGGCCAGGGCCTGCTGGAGCCAGTACCCGATGAGGCCCTGGGTCTCGGCGACGAGCTCGCTGAAGGGATAGGGGTGACTCAACGAGGGGTCCGAGGCGGACTCCAGCGCCAGCATCCCCACCTGCGGTCCGTTGCCGTGCACCAGCACCAGCTCGTGCTCGGCCGCCAGCGCGGCCAGGGCCGGGGCCGCGCCGGCCACGTGGTCACGCTGCAGCGCGGAGTCGGGCTTCTCCCCGCGCCGCAGCAGCGCGTTCCCGCCGAGCGCGACGACGACCCTCACCGCGGCGCACCGGGCGGGGCAACTGCGACGGCGCGCCTGGTCCGGGTCGAGGGCAGCTCGCCGGTCAGGTCGTGCGTCATCGGTCCTCCCGCAGTGGAGGAGATCCTCCGAGGTGGTCCACACAACCAGCGCGGGACACCGTGGTGCAGGGCCGAAGGTCACCCGCCCCTCGCCGAACGGGACGTGGCCGGGTCGCACACGCCGAGACGGGACCTTCGGCCCTGACGCCCACCGCAGCGACCTGTCACGCTGGCATGGGCTGTCGTCCGGCGTCCCCACCACACGATCCGAGGAGCACGTCATCGAGCCCAAGATCCGCGTCTACCTGCTCGACGACCACGAGGTCGTCCGTCAAGGCCTCCGGGCCCTGCTCGAGGCCAGCGGCGACATCGAGGTGGTCGGTGAGTCCGGATCCGCGGTCGAGGCCGCCGCACGCATCCCGGCCCTCCAGCCGCAGGTCGCCGTCCTCGACGGGCGGCTGCCCGACGGCTCGGGCGTCGAGGTCTGCCGCGAGGTCCGGTCGGTCGACCCCTCCATCCAGGCGCTCATCCTGACGTCCTACGACGACGACGAGGCGCTCTTCGCCGCCATCATGGCCGGCGCGGCGGGCTACGTCCTGAAGGAGATCATCGGCACCGACCTGGTCTCCGCCGTGCGCCACGTGGCGGCGGGCATGTCCCTGATCGACCCGTCCCTCACCGCACGGGTCCTCGAGCGGGTCCGGCACCCCTCGTCGACCGCCCCCGAGCTCGAGGGCCTGACCGAGCAGGAGCTGCGGCTGCTGGCGCTGGTCGCGGAGGGCCTGACCAACCGGCAGATCGCCGAGCGGATGTTCCTGGCCGAGAAGACGGTGAAGAACTACGTGTCGAGCATCCTGGGCAAGCTGGGCCTCGAGCGCCGCACCCAGGCGGCGGTGCTGGCGACCCGCCTGCTCGACCCGGCGGCCCGCGCCACCGGTTCCGGTCCTGGGGGCCGCAAGGCCCGTCCGCCGGTGACCTCCAGCCCTGTCTGACAACACGTCGGCCGCGCGAGCCTCGGGCCATCCCTACAGAACGAGGCCCGTCATGACCGTCCTGCCCCCGAACGTCCGCGCGTCCGACACCCCCGGCGCCGAACCCGCCGGCACCACCACCCCCGCGGCACCTCCCGCTCCGGCCCACCACGCCGCCCGCGACCACCACGTGACCGAGCGGACCGTCGCGGTCCTGCGGATCGGTTTCGGCCTCACCTTCCTGTGGGCCTTCGTCGACAAGCTCCTCGCCCTGGGCTTCTCGACCGGCCGCGACGAGGCGGGCGTGGTCGACCGCTTCGGCGACGCCGCCTGGATCCACGGCGGCAGCCCCACCGAGGGGTTCCTGACGTTCGGCGCCGACGGACCGTTCCAGGGCCTGTACAACGACATCGCCGGCGCCACCTGGGCCGACACGCTCTTCATGCTCGGTCTGCTGGGCATCGGCCTGGGCCTGGTCACCGGGCTGGCGATGCGACTGACCTGCGGGGCCGGTGCCCTGCTCTACGTCCTGATGTGGACGGTCGTGCTCCCCCCGGAGAACAACCCGGTCCTCGACGACCACCTTCTCGGCGCCCTCACCCTCGTCGTCCTCGCCCAGCTGGCGGCCGGTGACACCTGGGGCCTGGGCGCGTGGGCGTCGCGCCTGAGCCTGGTCCGACGCTTCCCCGTCCTGCGCTGAGCACAGCTGAACCCCGCCGGGCCCCGGAGTTCCGGAGCCCGTGCGGCGGTTCAGCCACGTTCGAGGACCGAGCGGACCGCCTGGTACTCCTCCGGGCTGACCTCACCGCGCGCGAGCCGGAGGTCGAGCACGCGCCGCGGGTCGTCGGACGCTGCGCCACCGACCGGCGGCGGGGCCACGGGCCCTGGCGTCGCCGGAGGTGCGGCCGACGTCGGGCGGGTGGCGTGCACCACGAGGTAGGCGCCGATCGCCAGGCCGACCAGCAGCAGGACCGCGAGCAGCACGACCGACGCCGTCGCCCAGCCGGCCCCGTCCATCATCTCGTGGCGTCCGTCGTCGTCCCACATCTCGTCCTCCGGTGCGCGTCGTCTGGTCGTCCCTGTCCGGGGCTCCTTCGAGCATGCGCGTCGAACGCCCCGCCCCGCAGTGCCGAAGGTCCCCCCGGCACACGTCGACAGGCACTGCCCAGCACACCAGCAGCGTTCGACCCTGGAAGCCTCCACACCCTCGACCCGAGAGGCCCCGCCATGAAGGCAGCCGTCGTCACGTCCTACTCCGCACCGTTGGAGATCGTCGAGCGCGAGGTCCCGGTGCCCGGACCCGGCGAGGTGCTGGTGCGCCTCGAGACCAGCGGCCTGTGCCACACCGACATCCACGCCGCCCACGGCGACTGGCCGGTGCAGCCGCCCCTGCCGTTCGTGCCCGGGCACGAGGGCATCGGCATCGTGGAGCAGCTCGGGGCCGGCGCCACCGGGCGTCACATCGGCGAACGGGTGGCCATCGCCTGGCTGGCCTCGGCCTGCGGGTCGTGCCGCTACTGCGTCGACGGACGCGAGACCCTGTGCGAGCAGCAGCACAACTCCGGCTACTCCGTCGACGGCGCCTTCGCCGAGTACGCCGTGGCCCGCGCCTCGCACGTGGTCCCGGTGCCCGACGGCATCAGCTCGCTCGACGCGGCGCCGCTGACCTGTGCCGGGCTCACGACCTACAAGGCGATGAAGGTCGCGCGGGTCGCACCCACCGAGCAGGTCGGCGTCTTCGGCATCGGCGGTCTGGGTCACCTCGCGGTGCAGTACGCGCAGATCATGGGCGGCACGGTCGTCGCCATCGACGTCGAGCCCGACAAGCTCGCCCTGGCCCACGAGCTCGGCGCCGCACACACGATCAACGCCGGGCTCGTCGAGCCGGTCGCGGCCCTGCAGGCGCTCGGCGGACTCGACGTCGCCGTCGTCCTGGCCGCCTCGCCGCACGTCTTCGACGAGGCGTTCGCCGCGCTGCGCCGCGGCGGTCGGCTCGTCTGCGTGGCCATGCCCGCCGACGGCGGCGCCATGACGGTCCCGATCTTCGAGACCGTGGTCAAGGGCCTGTCGGTGCTGGGATCGATCGTGGGCACCCGCCAGGACCTCGTCGAGGTCTTCGCGCTGCACGCCGCCGGTCGCACCCGCGTCATCGCCGAGACCCGCGAGCTCGACGACGTCAACGAGGCCATGGCCGAGGTGCTGGCCGGGCACGTGCCCGCCCGCGTCGTCTTCGAGATGGCTCCCGTGGGCGCGGTGCCCGCCCTGCGCTGACCGACCCGGCCCGACCCGACCTGACCCGAAGGACCTTTCATGTTCGACACGTTCAACGGCCTCCCCGTCCACCCGCTCGTCGTCCACGCGGTGGTGGTCCTCCTCCCGCTGGCGATCGTCGGCACGATCGTGATCGCGCTCCGGCCCCGCTGGCGGGTGCCCTACGGCCCCCTGGTCGTGGGGGCCGCGCTCGTGGCCACCGTCCTGTCCCCGATCGCCACCTCGAGCGGCGAGTCGCTCGAGGAGCTCGTCGGGGACCCGGGCGAGCACGCCGAGCTCGGCGAACAGCTGATCTGGTTCTCCGTCGCGCTCCTGCTCGCCTCGGCGGCGCTGGTCGTGCTGCAGTGGCGCGCCGACCGGGCCGACCGGACCACGTCGGACAGCGCGTCCGTCGTCGAGCACGACGCCGAGACTGCGCCGCAGCGACCGGACCAGAGCCGGGTTCTCGTCGTGGTCGCCGGTGTCGCGGTGGTCGCGGCGCTCGCCTGCGGAGTACAGGTCTACCGCGTCGGCGACTCCGGAGCCAAGGCGGCCTGGGGCGACGTCGGCGCGAGCGGGCGCTGACCGACCATGAGCACCGTCACGATCCTCCTCGTCGTCCTGGCCGCGGTCGTCGTCCTCGGCCTCGTCCTCGCCGTCAAGGTCGTCAAGCAGTACGAGCAGGGCGTGGTCCTGCGGCTCGGCCGGGTCCGCGCCCCGCGCGACCCCGGACTGCACGTCATCGTCCCGATCATCGACGTGATGCACCAGATCTCACGGCGCATCGTCACCATGCCCATCCAGAGCCAGGGCATCATCACCCGCGACAACGTCAGCGTCGACGTGTCAGCCGTGGCCTACTACCGGGTCGTCGACACCGTGAAGTCGGTCGTCGCGATCGAGAACGTCCGTTCGGCCATCGACCAGATCACCCAGACCACGCTGCGCAAGGTCGTCGGCCAGCACACCCTCGACGAGACCCTGTCGGAGACCGACCGGATCAACCTCGACATCCGCGAGATCCTCGACGTCACCACCGTCGAGTGGGGCGTCGAGGTCACCCTCGTCGAGCTCAAGGACATCCAGCTCCCCGAGACCATGAAGCGCGCCATGGCCCGGCAGGCCGAGGCGGAGCGCGAGAAGCGCGCCAAGATCATCAACGCCGAGGGCGAGTCGCTCGCCGCGGCGGCCCTGGGCGAGGCGTCCGACACCATGATGGCGCACCCGCTGGCCCTGCAGCTGCGCAACCCGCAGAGTCTCGTCGAGATCGGGGTCGACAAGAACACGACGGTCGTCTTCCCCTCCCCCATCATGACCACGATCGCCGAGCTCGGCGCCTTCATGGCGCGCGAGACCCGGGCGGTCACCGACGCCGCGGCCGTCGCTCCGGACGCCGGGCCCGCCGCGGACCCGGCCCCCACCCCGACCGCGGTGGCCGACCACGGCTCCGGCAAGGGCTCCCGCGAGCCTCGCCCCCGCCTCCCGGTCTGAGCCGAGGCCCGTGGGTCGAGGCCGGATGCGCCCTGTGCCGCCGACCACCACCGAGCCCGGGCCTGGTCCAGGAGGCGTGACCGGCAGGGCGAGGTCGCGCCCAGGTCCTCGACGACCCGGGACGTTGGGCCCTCCCCGAGGCGCAGGGCCGTCGCGATCGTGGGTGCAGGTCCCCGCTCGACCTCGGTCGGGGACGGCGGACGACGGGAGCCCACGGTGCGCACGAGGGTGCTGGTGCTGGGAGCGAACTTCGGCGGGATGACCGCTGCCCTGCGGATCAAGAGCGCGCTGCGCGACGACGTCGACGTCGTGGTCGTCTCCCCGACCGACCGCTTCATCTTCACCCCGAGCCTGATCTGGATGCCGTTCAGCAGGCGGCACCGCGACGACCTCAGCTTCGGGGTCGTCCCGACCCTGACGTCGCACGGGGTCGAGTTCGTCCGGGCCGCAGCCGTGGCCGTCGACCCGGTCACCCACCAGGTCACCCTCGACTCCGGCAGGACGACCGACTACGACTACCTGGTCGTGGCGACGGGCGTGCGCCACCCCGAGGACGTGGTGCCGGGATTCGCCGACCACGCCTGCACGATCACCGACCTCGCCGCGGCCGAGCGCTCCACCGACGCCTGGCAGCGGTTCCTGCGCGACCCGGGCGACGTGGTGGTGGCGGCGAGCGAGGGCGTGGGCTGCGTCGCCGCCGCCTACGAGTTCCTCTTCGCCACGGCGTACCACCTCGAGAAGGCCGGCCTGTCCCGCCACGTCCGGCTGACCTACGTCACCCCCGAGCCGTTCCTGGGCCACCTCGGCCTCGGCGTCCCGCACGACGAGCACCTGCTGGCGGCCCTGATGGGCCGGTCCGGCATCGAGGCCCGGACGTCGGCCGCGATCGACCACGTCGACCACGGAGCCGTGGCCCTGTCCGACGGCGAGACGGTCCCGTTCTCCTTCGCCATGGTCCTTCCGCCGCTGGTCGGGCAGCGCTTCCTGCGCGACGCCGACGGCCTCGGCGACGACACCGGCCTGGTCCGCGTGCGCGACACCCACCAGAGTGAGAAGTACGACGACGTCTACGCCATCGGGGCCGCCGCCGCCGTCGACGCACCCTGGCAGACCCCGACCCCGGCGGGCGTCCCCCGGGCCGGGTTCCCGACCGAGGTGATGGCCCGCACCGCCGCGCTCAACATCGCCTCCCAGGTGCGCGGTGAGCAGCCGGCCGCGTCCCTCCCCTTCGGTGACACCCGGGTCCCCGTCGACCCCGACCAGCCCGCGCCCCCGCGACCGCACGGCGCCCTGGTCCCGGGACCGCAGGCCTACCTGATGAAGATCAGGTACGAGAAGTACTTCCTGTGGAAGATGCGCCACGGCTACGTCCACCTGCTGTGACGACGAGCGAGCAGGAGAGCAGAACGAGATGACGAGCGCCCTCGTGTGCATCGCCCTGGTCAACGCCGGCATCTGGTCCTTCGTGGCCCTCGCCGTGGGGCTCGAGCCACCACCCGGCCAACGACGGACCCCCGACGGGTCCCTCCCGCCCGCGAGCGCCGACGTCCTGGGTCCGAAGGTCTCGGGCAGCACGGGCCCAAGGCCTCCTGTGCGGGCGTCGGCCCGGTGCGAGCGTGGCCCCACGCGGACCCGCGCCCCCTCGGGCGCGCGCCGGACCTCGCACCACCGACGAGAGGTAGACACCCCATGAAGGCGCTTGTGTACAACGGCCCCGGTCACCGGTCCTGGACCGACGTCGCAGACCCCGCGATCAAGGACCCGGAGGACGTGATCGTCCGGGTCGACGCCGTCACGATCTGTGGCACCGACCTGCACATCCTCAAGGGCGACGTGCCCGAGGTCGTGTCAGGACGGATCCTCGGGCACGAGGCCGTGGGCACCATCGTCGAGACCGGCGCCCACGTGCACGACCTCGCCGTCGGCCAGCGCGTGCTGATCTCGTGCATCTCCTCCTGCGGCCGGTGCCGCTCGTGCAAGGAGGGTCGCTTCGGCCTCTGCACCGGCGGGGGCGGCTGGATCCTGGGGCACACCATCGACGGCACCCAGGCCGAGCTGGTCCGGGTCCCGTTCGCCGACCACTCCGTCCACCTGCTCCCCGACGAGGTGAGCAACGAGCAGGCGCTCATGCTGGCCGACATCCTGCCGACCTCCTACGAGGTCGGGGTCCTCGCCGGCACCGTCTCACCGGGCGACGTCGTGGTCATCGTCGGCGCGGGCCCGATCGGCCTGGCCGCCATCCTCACCAGCCGGCTCTTCAGCCCCTCGCAGGTGGTCGTCGTCGACCTCGCCGAGTCCCGTCGCCAGCAGGCGATCAGCGCGGGCGCCGACCACGCGGTCGCCCCCGAGGACGCCCCCGAGATCGTCGCCTCCCTGACCGGGAGCCGCGGTGCCGACGTCGTCGTCGAGGCCGTGGGCGTCCCGGACACCTTCGAGCTCTGCACGACCCTGGTCCGGGCCGGGGGCCACGTCGCCAACGTCGGCGTCCACGGCGAGCCGGCCGTGCTCCACCTCGAGAGCCTGTGGGCCAAGGACGTCACCATCACCACCGGCCTGGTCGACACCCGCACCACGCCACTGCTGCTGCGCCTGCTGGCCGAGGGCACGATCGACGTCTCCGCGCTCTGCACCCACCACTTCGACCTCGACGAGATGCCCGTCGCCTACGACGTCTTCGAGCGGGCCGCCGAGACCGGCGCCCTCAAGGTGGCCCTGACCCAGTCCTCCTAGCCCCGGCCTTCGGCCCGGTCTGTCCTTGGTTGCGGTTGGTGTGCGCGCCTTCGGCGCGGGGTGCGCCTGCGGCGGGCTCGGGGCTGCGCCCCGTGAGGGGTCCGTGGGGGTGGGCCGGGGGCACTGCGGCGGGGCAGGACCGCCGATCCGCAGCTGGCGACGCCGTGTCGCGCCGGACTCGACGTGTGGTCAGGTCGGTCCGTTGCGCGCCACGCCGCGCTTGACGCTTGCCGGATCGCGCTCCTGCCGCGCCTGCGGCCCCCGTCCCACCGGTCCCCTAGCCCGGTGGCTGTCCCCCTGGAGGAAGTGGTGTGGTCCGGGCCCCGACCGCACCCTCACCCCCGGGGACCGCCGGCCGCGGACCCGAGCGGGGTGGGGCGGCGGCGCAGGCGCGGACGAAGCGCGCCCCGGCAGAGCGTCAAGCGCGGCGTGGCGCACACTGCTCATCTCCACCACGAACCGAGTCAGGGTGCGACACGGCGTCGCCAGCTGCGGGGTGCGGTTCGGCCCCGCCGGAGCCGACGCCCCACCCCACCACGGACCCCGGCCCGCAGGGCCTCTAGCCCGCCGCAGGCGGAAACCGCGCCGAAGGCGCGCAGGACAACCGCAACCAAGGACCGACCGGGCCACGGACCCGGACCCCGGAAGTCAGGTCGGGATGCCGTGGTCGGGCTCGGGGCGGCGCAGCACGAAGGCGCGGCCGGTCACCTCGTCGGGCTGCAGCTCGACGACGTCGTACTTGAGCGTCGGGACCCAGGGCTGGCGGAGCTCGCCGTCGAGACGGTGCTGCTCGTCCTCCTCCAGGATCCGCATCCGGCCCCGGGCGACGACCGACCAGGCCGCGGTGTCGTCGTGCCAGTCGATCTCGAAGGCCACGTCGGAGCTGAGGGCGGCCGCGAGGAGCTTGTTGCCCGAGTTGGTGCGGAACAGCAGGCACCGGCCGTCGACGACGTAGTTGATGGGCACCAGGTGCACCTCGTCGACCAGGCGGTAGGCCAGCCGGCCGAACTCCTCGTCCTCGAGCTTGTCCCAGCACTGCTCGGGCGTGAGCTCCTCGACCACGTCGGAGCTGTCGTTCCACGGCATGGGTCCATCGGACTCTGTCCGTCACCCGTCCGCCACGGCCGGAGGGCCCGGGGCGCACGGGCACTCCGGCCCTCACACCGGCTCACACCAGGTCGCGGCGGCGCAGGGCCAGCGCGCCTGCCGCGACGAGCAGAGCTGCGACCAGGCCCACGCCCAGCGGTCCGACCAGCGTCTGGGTGGCCGGGACCAGGGTCTCGGCCGGTGCCCGCGGCAGGTGCTCGAACGGGGACCACCAGCGCAGCCAGGGCGGCAGCCGCAGCACGTCGCCGAGGAACGCCACGACCCAGCAGCCCAGGAGCAGGCCCCACCCCGCCTGCCCGGCGTACGACGGCACCGCGGCCACCGCGAGCCAGACCACCGCCGTCACGCAGACGACACCGACGAGCTGGACCGCACCGCCGAGCAGCACGCCGGGCGCCTCGGTCCAGTGGCCGCTCACCGCGGCCTGCCCGGCCGCGAGGCCGCACACGCCACTGGCGAGGACGGCCACCGACCCGGCCACGGTCACGGCGACGTGCGCCCCGGCCCAGCGCCAGCGCGTCACACCGGTCGCCAGCACGGCCTCGGCGAGGCCGGTGCGCTCCTCGGCCCGGACCCGCAGCACCGACGACACCGCGAACCCCGCGGCCGCCAGGGCGAGGATGAGGACGCACAACCCCAGGTAGACCCGGGTCATGCTCTCCCCCGACGCCCCGAGCAGGGCCGTGGTCAGGTCGGAGTCGCCCACGAGGGCGTCGATGTCGTTCCCGGCGGCGCCGTAGGCGAGCCCGCACACGCCGATCGCCACCGACCACCAGCCGACCGACGAGCGGTGCAGCCGCCACGCGAGGCCCCAGGGTCCCGCCAGGCCCGGCGACGCCGAGGCCGGACCGGGCCGGGTGGCCAGCCAGCCGGTGCCCCAGTCGCGGTGAGCCAGCGCGGTCACCGCACCGGCGGTCAGACCCAGGACCGCAGGGGCGAAGAGGGCCAGCGGCCACCAGCGCTCGTCGGCGTAGGGCCGCTGGGCCTGGGCCCAGCCGACCGGCGAGAGCCACGAGAGGCCTCCCCCGCTGACGTCTCCGACGGCGCGCACCAGGTAGGCGGCGCCGATCGTGGCCCCGGTCAGCCCGTAGGCGGCCCGGGCCGTGGCGGCTACCTGGGCCGCGAGCAGCGCGACCGCGGCGAAGAGCACCCCGCAGGCCGCGGTGCCGGTGCCGATCGCGACCGAGCCCGCGACCGGGAGCCCGTAGAGGACCAGCCCCAGGGTCACCGACGTCCCCAGGACGCCCTCGGCGAGCAGGGCGAGCAGGCCGGCCGCGGCCGGGGCGGCGTACCGGCCCACGGGCAGGGCTCGGACCAGCTCGTCGTGCCCCGACTCCTCCTGCGCCCGCGTGTGCCGCACGACCAGGACCATCGCGAGCAGTGCGGCGACGACGGCGCCGAAGGCGCTCGCCTGCCAGGCCACCTGACCACCGGTGGTGTCGAGCGCCCGCGCTGGTCCCGTCATCGCCAGCAGCGCCGGCTGTTCGGCCATGTGGGTCGCGGCCTCGGCGAGCTCGGCGCGGGAGGAGTAGAGGCGGTCGACGCTGACCCCCTGCGAGACGAACAGCACCACGCTGCCCAGCGTCCACCACGCCACCGTCCAGCGCTCGCGGTGCAGGGCACCGGCCAGGAGGACGGTGGTGCCGGTCAGGTCGCCGCCCACGGTCACGTCCCGCCGGCCCGTCCGACTCCTCGGGCGGGCGGGGTGGACGCGGCGTAGTGGCGCAGGAAGAGGTCCTCCAGGCTCGGTGGGCGGCTGGTGAGCGACCGGACGCCCGCGTCGCCGAGCAGGTGGACGAGCCCGGCGAGGTGGGCGGAGTCGACCTCGCACCGCAGCCGGTCCCCGTCGACGC
>CALRVO020000008.1:0-19278 GCA_943371595.1 Sphingomonas paucimobilis | reverse complement strand
GTGCGGTCGGGCGTCCGTGGAGGTGTCGGGGTCAGCCGTCGTCATCCGGCTCGTCGTCGCGGCCGTCGTCGTCGTCCCGGTCGTCGTCGTCGCGGTTGTCGTCCCGGTTGTCGTCGCGGTCGTCGTCGCGGTCGTCGTCGCGTTGCTGGGGGCGCGGAGGGACCACGCTGGGCCCGTCGTCGTCTCGACCGCTGTCGCCGGCGTCATCCGAGTCGTCGTCGGTGTCGTCGTCGTTGTCGTCCCCGTCGTCGGTGCTCGGCGACCGGGTGGGCGCCGTCGGGGTCGGGGAGCTGCCGGGGGAGGTGCTGCGGTCGGTGATCACGATGGGGTCCCGCCGCTCGGGCTCCGAGGCCCCGGAGGCGAGCAGCGACCCGGCGATGTAGCCGCCCAGCGGCAGCACCAGCAGCAGCGCGAGGGCGGTCTTCCAGATCGTGCTCATGACGTCCACGATCCTGCCGCACGGTGGGGTACGGGTGAGACCTCGATGAGAGGACTCTCATCGCGGGGGTGGGCCAACCTGCACGCAACAGCCCCGTCACTACAGTGACGTGGGTCACCGCCGCTCGAGGAGGATCCATGCTCGTCCCGCTCACCGTCCGCGACTTCATCGACCGTGCCGTCCAGGTGTACGCCGACCGGGTGGGGGTCGTCGACGAGCCCGACCAGCCCGCCGCCTCGCTCGGCGACCTCACCTACGCCGAGATCGGCGCGCTCGCCCGCCGGCAGGCGGCCAGGCTCGACCAGCTCGGGATCGAGGTCGGTGACCGGGTGGCGGTCGTCAGCCACAACAGCGCCCGGCTGCTCACGTCGTTCTTCGGGGTCGTGGCCTCGGGACGGGTGCTCGTGCCGATCAACTTCCGGCTGCGCCCCGACGAGGTCCGCTACATCGTCGAGCACTCCGGTGCCCGGGTGCTCTACGTCGACCCCGAGCTCGACGCCGAGCTGTCCGACGTGACGGCCGAGCACCGCTTCGTGCTCGGCGACGACGCCGACCTCTACGCCGAGGAGGGCGTCGAGCCCCGGGCGTGGGAGCCCGACGAGAACGCGACCGCCACGATCAACTACACCTCCGGCACGACCGCGCGCCCCAAGGGCGTGCAGATCACCCACCGCAACATCTGGACCAACGCGGTCACCTTCGCGATGCACGTCGGTGTCACCGACCGCGACGTCTACCTGCACACGCTGCCGATGTTCCACGCCAACGGGTGGGGGATGCCGTTCGCGATGACCGGGCTGGGCGTCAAGCACGTCGTGCTGCGCAAGGTCGACGGGGCCGAGATCCTGCGCCGGGTGCGCGACCACGGGGTGACCGTGATGTGCGCCGCGCCGGCGGTGGCGGCCGCGGTGCTCGAGGCCGCCCAGTCGTGGGAGGGCGAGATCCCCGGGCGCGACAAGGTGCGGATCATCATGGCCGGCGCCCCACCGCCCACCAAGACCGTCGTGCGGGTCGAGTCGGAGCTGGGCTGGGAGTTCATCCAGATCTACGGGCTCACCGAGACCTCTCCGCTGCTCACGGTCAACCGCAACCGCGCCGAGTGGGACGACCTGACCCCCGAGGAGCGCGCGGTCAAGCTCACCCGCGCGGGAGCCCCCGCGCTCGGCGTACGGCTGTCGGTGAGCGGTGGTGACGGTGAGAGCGACGGGACCTCGAGCCCCAGCGGTGAGCTGCTCGCGCAGTCCAACGTGGTGCTCGAGGGCTACTGGGAGCAGCCCGAGGAGTCGGAGCGCGCGCTGGCCGGCGGGTGGTTCCACACCGGCGACGGCGCGGTCATCGGCGACGACGGCTACGTGACCATCCAGGACCGCAAGAAGGACGTCATCATCACCGGCGGCGAGAACGTCTCCTCGATCGAGGTCGAGGACGTGCTCTTCAGCCACCCCGCGGTCGCCGAGGTCGCGGTCATCGGGGTGCCCGACGAGAAGTGGGGCGAGACGATCAAGGCGCTCGTGGTGCTCGCCGAGGGTGAGGAGGTCAGCGAGGCCGACCTGATCCGCTGGTGCAAGGACAAGGCCGCCGGCTACAAGGCCCCGACGTCGATCGAGTTCCGCGACGAGCTGGCCCGCACCGCCACCGGCAAGCTGCAGAAGTTCAAGCTGCGCGCGCCGTACTGGGAGGGCCGGGAGCGCCAGGTCAACTAGCTCGTCTTGTGTCGACGTGGCCGGTCTCGAGCCGCCGGCCCGCGTTGCCTGGTAGCGCTGCCGCCGGTCTGGCTCCGCGGGCCGGACCGGCCCGGCGGACCGGCCTCGGCGACGTGCGCCGTGTGGATGGGCTGCGTCTGTGGTGGGGCGCCTGGTGATCGGACGCAGCGTGGGCCCGGTCGGTGGTTGATGGTCGGTTTGGGTGTGTCGGCTGCGGTGGGAGTGGTCTCGTGACGGTCGCGGGCGACCTCCTCGACCTCCGTGGGTGGGGCCGGGGGTGGTCTGCTCGACCACCGTGGGGTGGCGTCCGGACTCAGGCGTGGGGGTCTTGCTGCTGCTGACGGGAGGGGGCGGGGTGGGCGGCGTTGAGCTGGGCGGCCATCCGGTCGGCCTCGTCCTGGGTGAGGGTGGTCTGCTGGCCGCAGAAGGTGCAGTCGAGGAAGTGCTTGGTCGACGTGGTGAACAGCGGGACCCAGAAGAAGGTGAACTTCTTGCGCAGCCGGTGCAGGCGGTGCGCGGCGGGGTTGCCGCAGCGGGCGCACACGAGGTTGCCGGTGGCCAGGAGCGTGGCGTAGGACTTCCAGCCCCAGATGAAGATCATGGGCGCAGCGTAGGCCAGCAGCCCTGGTCCTTAGGGTGGAGCCGTGCCCCGACTGCAAGAGCTGACCGACCTCCTCCACACCTGGTACCCGCCCGAGACCGCCGACACGTGGGACGCCGTCGGCCTGGTGTGGGGTGACCCCGGGGACGACGTCACCAAGGTGATGTTCGCCGTCGACGCCACCGCCGAGGTGGCCGCCGAGGCCGCCGAGTGGGGTGCCGACCTGCTCGTGGTGCACCACCCGCTGTTCCTCAAGCCGGTGCACGGGTTCGCCACCACGACGCCCAAGGGCCGCACCCTGGCCACCCTGGTGGGGGCAGGGTGTGCGCTGCTCACGGCCCACACCAACGCCGACCAGGCGGCCGGTGGGGTCTCGGAGTCGCTGGCGACCGCGCTGGGGCTCACCGACCTGACGCCGATCACCCCGGCGGCGGGTCAGGCCGTCGACAAGCTCACCGTCATCGTGCCCGTCGACGCGGCGTCCGTGGTGCGTGCGGCTCTGGCCGAGGCCGGTGCCGGGACGATCGGTGACTACGACTTCGCCTCCTTCAGCACGCCGGGCACCGGACGCTTCCGGCCCCTCGCGGGGGCCAACCCGACGATCGGCACCGTCGGCCAGATCGCGGAGGTCGAGGAGGTGCGCGTCGAGGTCGTGCTGCCACGCCACCGTCGACGGGCCGTAGTCGCCGCGCTGCGCGCCGCGCACCCCTACGAGGAGCCGGCGTACGACGTCGTCGAGGTCGCGCCCGGCGTCGACACCACGGCGGTGGCGACCGGGTCGGGTCGGATCGGGACGATCACCCCCATGACCCTCGAGGAGTTCGCCGGGGCCGTGGCCGAGGCGCTGCCGCAGACCCACCACGGCGTCCGCGTGGCCGGCGACCCGCAGCGCCGGGTCCGGCGGGTGGCGGTGTGCGGCGGGGCCGGCGACTTCCTGCTCGACGAGGTGCTCCGCACCGACGCCGACGTCTACGTCACCAGCGACCTGCGGCACCACCCGGCGGCGGAGTTCGTCGAGAAGGGCGGCCCGGCGCTGGTCGACGTGGCCCACTGGGCCGCCGAGTGGACCTGGCTGCCGGCGGTCGCCGCGCGGCTCACCGCCGAGCTCGGGGAGGGTGTCTCGACCCGGGTCAGCGAGCTGGTCACCGACCCGTGGACAATGCGGTTGTGACCGAACCGATGAGTGACCCGAGCACCACCCCGCAGGTTCCGTCGTGAAGGCTCCGGCCGAGGCGCAGCTGCGCCTGCTCGACCTGCAGCGGCTCGACGCGCGCGCCGACCAGCTGCGCCACCGGCGCGCCGCGCTGCCCGAGGTCAAGGAGATCGCTGCCCTGACCGCCAGCCGCAGCGAGGTCGACGACGAGCGCCGTGACCAGCAGGTCGTCGTCGACGACCTGACCGCCGCGCAGCGCAAGGCCGACGCCGACGTCGAGCAGGTCAAGGCCCGGCGCACCCGCGACACCGACCGGATGTCCCAGGGGCTGATCACCAACCCCAAGGACCTCGAGCGGATGCAGCACGAGCTGGCCTCGCTGGAGCGCCGCATCGGCACCCTCGAGGACGAGGAGCTCGAGATCATGGAGCAGCTCGAGGCGGCCCAGGCCCGGCTCGACGAGCTCCACCAGCGCCTCGCGGCGAGCGACGAGCGGTTGGCCGAGCTGTCGGTGCAGCGCGACGAGAAGACCGCGGTCATCGACCGCGAGCTCGCCGAGATCGCCGCCGAGCGTGGACCGGCGGCCGAGGGGCTGCCCGACGACCTGGTCGCGCTCTACGACAAGCTGCGCGCCAGCAAGAACGGCGTCGGCGCGGCCGAGATGCTGCAGCGGCGCTGCACCGGCTGCCAGATCGGCATCGACCCCGCTGAGATCGGGGTCATCCGCGCGACTCCCGCAGACACCGTGGTGCGCTGCGAGGAGTGCCAGCGGATCCTCGTCCGCACGGCCGAGTCGGGTCTGTAGGCGATGGTCGGTCCCCGAGCCGTCCTGGTCGAGGCCGACGGCGGGTCGCGGGGCAACCCCGGCCCCGCGGCGTACGGCGCCGTGCTCAAGGACGCCGCCACCGGTGAGACGCTGGCCGAGGACGGGTCGACGATCGGGCGCGCGACCAACAACGTCGCGGAGTACTCCGGGCTGATCGCCGGCCTGCGGCTGGCGACCGAGCTGGCGCCCGGTGCGGCCGTCGAGGTGCGGATGGACTCCAAGCTCGTCGTCGAGCAGATGTCGGGTCGCTGGAAGGTCAAGCACCCCGACATGCGCCCGCTGCACGCCGAGGCCAGCGCCCTGGCACCGGCGGGGACGACGTACACGTGGATCCCGCGGGAGCGCAACGGGCACGCCGACCGGCTGGCCAACGAGGCCCTCGACGGCAAGCGCTCCGGCGTGACCGTCGCCGGGACGCCGGTCGACGAGCAGCCCGCCGAGTCGGTGATCGAGGAGGTCGAGAAGCCGCCCGCGCGCGGCTGGGGCGGGGCCGGCGCCGCGACGACCCTGGTCGTGGTGCGTCACGGCGTCACCCGGCACACCTCGGCCAAACGCTTCTCCGGTGGCCTGGGCGGCGACAACCCGCCGCTCAGCGACGAGGGGCGCGACCAGATCAGGGCGGCCGCCGAGTGGCTGCTGCCGATGGCCGACCGGGTCGGCGCCGTCATCGCCTCACCCGTGCGCCGCACCCGCGAGTCGGCCGACCTGATCGGCGAGATGCTCGGGGTGGCCGTGACCGAGGAGCCCGGCTTCGCCGAGATGGAGTTCGGTCACTGGGACGGCCTGACCTTCACCGAGGTGGGGGAGCGGCACGGCGACGAGCTCTCGGCCTGGCTCGGCTCGCTCGACGTGGCTCCGACCGGCGGCGAGTCGTTCCGCACCGTCCAGACGCGGGTGCTCGCGGGCCTCGACCGCGTGCTGCGCGACCACGCCGGAGAGACCGTCGTCGTGGTCAGCCACGTCACCCCGATCAAGACCCTCGTCGCCCACGCGCTCGACGCCCCGCTCGAGGCGGTGTTCAAGATGGAGCTCACCCCGGCCTCGGTCACGGTGCTGACCTGGTACGACGACGGACGCGGCTCGATGCGGCTCTACAACGCGCTGCCTCCGGCGCGCGACGCGTTCGTCGGCGGCACGTGGTGAGGGTGCTGTCGGTCTGCTCGCGGTGCTGGTAGACCGCCCCACCTTGTCGAAGGGCGGGCACGTATCCGCACGGTGGTCGAGGTGCGACGAGCGCTAGCGAGGAGCCTCGAGACCTGGCGAGGACCGCTGCCAACCCAGGTGGTCGCCCTGGTTGCGTCGGTGTGGGAGATCTCGAGGCTCGGCCGCGGGCGGCCTCGCACCTCGATCACCGTGAATCGCCCGATTTTGCCGCGTCCGGTGCGCATGTGCCGAGGATCGGGCGCCCTGTTCGTCCCGTAGACGGACATGCACAACGGCGGCCGACGTCGGCGGGTCAGGCTCGGCGCACACCACCAGCGCCTCAGACAGACCAGGTATGCATGTCCGTGTACGTGAGGCCGGCCGCCCGCACCTGTCGCCAATCGGGCCCGCCCGAGCCGTGCGGTCGAGCCAGAGCGGGCCTCGGCCCCTCAGACCTGGGTGACCACGACGTCGAGCTGGGTGCCCTTGGCCGTAGGCTCGCCGAGCTCGACGGTCCAGCCGAGGTCGGTGAGCACGTCGGCCAGCCGCGCGGGGGTGCGCGGGTCGCGACCGTCCTCGAGCAGGGCACGGACGATGCGGCCCTTGGTGGCCTTGTTGAAGTGGCTGACGACCGAGCGGCGGCCGTCGACCTCGTGCAGCACCCGGACCGTGGCCACGCGGGGGGCGAGGTCGGCCGGGGGACGCCAGAACGCGGCGTACATGCTCGAGCGGAGGTCGACGAGCAGCCCGCGGCCGAGCGCGTCGTGGACCGCCGGGCCGAGGGCGTCGCGCCAGACGCCGGCGACCGGACCCAGGCCGGGGAGCGAGGCGTCGCCCGACAGGCGGTAGGCCGGGATCCGGTCACCGGGGCGCAGCAGGCCGAACAGGCTCGAGGTCACCGCGACCCGCGAGGTCGACCGGCGCTTGGCGGCTGTGCTGAGGGTCCCGAGGCCGAGGTTGTCATAGAGGACGCCGGTGTAGACGGCGTCGGCACGGGCGGTCGGTGCGGACGCGGCGCGGGCGTTGAGGGCGACCAGCTCGAGCTGTGACTTCGGTACGTCGAGCGTGCGAGCCGCGAGGTCGGGGTCGCCCTCGCAGAGGGCGACGAGTGCGTCGAGGACGCGGGTCCGGGCGGCCGTGAGGTCGGGTGACGACAGGGCGGCCAGGTCGAGCGGCTTGCCACGCCGGGGTGCGGCCTTGCCCTCGCTCGGCGGCAGCAGGATCAGCACGGCGGCTAGGTTAAGGCCATGTCCAGCAGCCGCGTGGTCCGGGTCCGGACCAACGACAGTGCCGTCGTCACCACGCTCCGCCGGGGGATCGAGCAGATCCAGGCCGAGCTCGAGGTGACGGCGGCGTTCCCGCCCGAGGTCGAGGAGGCCGCCGCCCGTGCGGCGGCGTCGCCCCGGCTGCCCGACCTCGACCGCACCGACATCCCCTTCGTGACGATCGACCCCGACGGCGCGCGCGACCTCGACCAGGCCCTCCACGTCGAGCGCGACGCGAGCCACCCCGGGGGCTACGTCGTCCGCTACGCGATCGCCGACGTGGCGGCGTTCGTCACTGCCGGCGACCCGGTCGACCTCGAGGCGCACCGGCGCGGCCAGACGCTCTACGGCGCCGACTCCAAGGTGCCGCTGCACCCGACCGTGATCAGCGAGCAGGCCGGGTCGCTGCTGCCCGGGCAGGTCCGTCCGGCGCTGCTCTGGACGATCCGCGTCGACGAGACCGGCGAGGGCACCGACGTCCACGTCGAGCGGGCCCGGGTCCGCTCGACCGCCCAGCTCACCTACGAGGGCGCGCAGGCCGCGATCGACGACGGCTCGGCGTCCGAGACCCTGCTGCTGGTCAAGGAGGTCGGCGAGAAGCGCCTCGCGCGCGAGGCCGCCCGCGGCGGGGTCTCGCTGCCGCTGCCCGAGCAGGAGGTCGAGACCGGCGAGGGCCACACCTGGAAGCTCGAGTTCCGGTCGCTGCTGCCGATCGAGCAGTGGAACGCCCAGGTCTCGCTGCTCACCGGCTTCGGCGCCGCGACCCTGATGGTCTACGCGCAGGTCGGCGTGCTGCGCACGCTGCCGCCACCCGACCCGCGCGACCTGGCCCGGCTGCGGCGTACGGCGCGGGCCCTGGGTGTCGACTGGCCCGCCGAGCAGCTCCACCCCGACTTCATCCGCTCGCTCGACCCCGGCGACCCCACCCACGCCGCGGTGATCGTGGCCAGCACCCGCCTGCTGCGAGGCAGCGGCTACGTCACGTTCGACGGCGAGGTGCCCGGCGAGCCGCAGCACTCGGCGCTGGCCTCCGAGTACGCCCACGTCACCGCGCCCCTGCGCCGTCTCGTCGACCGCTACGGCGGCGAGGTCTGTGTCGCGCTGTGCGCCGAGGAGCCCGTGCCCGACTGGGTGCTCGAGGCGCTGCCGGCGCTGCCCGAGGAGATGCGGACCTCGGGGCAGAAGGCGTCGGCCTACGAGCGCGCCGTGGTCGACCTGGTCGAGGCCGGGCTGCTGACCGGTCGGGTCGGCGAGGACTTCGCCGGCGTCGTGGTCTCGGTCGACGACAAGGACGAGCGTCGCGGCAAGGTGACCGTCGGGGTCCTCGGCGTCGAGGCGCCGCTGTCGGGCGCCGCGGCGCTGCCGCTGGGCCAGGACGTGCGGGTGCGGTTGGCCAAGGCCGACGTCGCGACCCGGTCGGTGGCCTTCGAGCTGGCGGGGTAGGGCCGGACGGCGCGCGGCCAGGCGCATGCAACTGACTGTTCACAGCACATCCTGAGCGCTCTACCGCCCAGGATGAGCCATGAACAGTCAGTTACATCCCTGGGCCACCGGTGCCGTCGGTGCCGCCCGTGCTGCTGACGAAGTCGCGCAGCACGGCGTCGGGGTGCTCCCACGCGGTGCGGAACGCCGGGTGCAGGCGCAGGGTCTCGACGTCGGCCAGAGGCACCCAGCGGTGGGCGTCGCTCTCGGCACGGTCAGTGGTCGTGACCTCGCCGCGGGTCTCGCCGAGCACCGTCTCGTAGGGCCAGCCACCGCAGACGGCGACCCGGGAGCCGCGCACCACCACGACGTCGGGGGACACGGCGAGCTCCTCGTGGGACTCGCGCAACGCGGCCTCGACCGGCGACTCGCCCCGCTCCAGCGCCCCACCCGGGATCGACCAGGTGCCGCCGTGGTGGGCCCAGCCGGCACGCAGCTGGAGCAGCACCGTCGCCTCGCGCGCGAGCAGGAGCCCGGCGGCGCCGTACGGGCCCCAGTGCGAGTGCCCGACCGAGCAGGAGGTCCAGCTCATCTCACAGCTCGCGGATCACCCGGGCGGGGTTGCCGACGGCGAGCACCCGCGCGGGGAGGTCCTTGGTGACCACCGACCCGGCACCGACCACGGTGTCGGCGCCGATCGTCACGCCCGGGCAGACGACGACCCCGCCACCGAGCCACACGTTGTCGCCGATGGTGATCGGCTGCGCACCCTCCCACTTGTCGCGCCGGGGCCCCGGCTCGAGCGGGTGCGTGGGGGTCAGCAGCTGCACGTTCGGGCCGATCTGCACGTCGTCGCCGATCGTGATGGTCGCGACGTCGAGCGCGACCAGCCCGAAGTTGGCGAAGCAGCGGGCGCCGATGGAGATGTGGGAGCCGTAGTCGACCTGGAACGGGGGACGGATCTCGGTGCCCTCGCCGACCGAGCCGAGCAGCTCCTCGAGCAGCCGGCGGCGCAGCGGCCGCTCGCGCGCGCCCGTGGCGTTGTACGCCGCCGCGAGGTCGCGGGCGGCGAAGCTCCACTCCTCGAGCTCGGGGTCGTCGGCGATGTAGTCGTCGCCGGCGAGCATCCGCTCGCGCATCGAGCGGGCGTCAGGAGTGGGTGGCGTGGTCACCGCACCAGCCTAGGAGGCGGGTCAGCGACCACCCTTGCCGCGGGGCTTCTTGCCCTTGCCCTTGCCCTTGCCCTTGCCCTTGGGCTTGCCCTTGCCCTTGGGCTTGCCCTTGCCCTTGCCCTTGGGCTTCGGCTTGGCCTTGTCCCCGGGGTTGGCCTTCGGCTTCGGCTTCGGCGTGGCCTTGGCCTTGGTCGGGGCGGCCGGGGCACGGGTCGTCGGTGTGGTCGTGGGGGCGCTGGTGCGCGTCGGTGCGGCCGAAGGCGTGGGGGCCCGCGGCGTCGCCGTCGCGGACGGGGTTCGGGTGGCGTCGGGGGCGGCGCTCGCGGCAGCCGCCGGGGGAGCCTCGTCACCGGGAGCCCCGTCGAGGACCAGGGCCGAGAGCGCCACGACGAGGGCCACCGCCGCCGCCAGGGCCAGCAGGACCGGACGCCGGCGGCGGCGTGGCTCGTCGTCACCACCGTGCGCGAGGAACATCGCCATGGTGTCGGTCGGTGCGGGGAGGGGCCCGGGAGGCGCCGTCGGCCGGGTCCGGCGCAGGGCCTGCAGACGCTCGGCCACCTCGTCGGCGGTGGGCCGGTCGGCCGGCTGCCGGCTGGTCATCGCGGCGATCAGGCCGGGCCAGCCGGTCGGCAACGACACCGGGACCAGCGGGCCGCGCTGGAGCCGGGCGAGGGCTGCCTCGACCGGGGGACCGGCGTACTCCCGACGACCGGTGAGGCCCTCGAGCAGCAGCAGGCCGAGGGCGTAGACGTCGCTCGCGGTGGTCACAGGCTCGCCGGCCACCTGCTCGGGGGCGAGGTAGGCCGCGGTGCCGATCGTGTGGCCGGTCATGGTCAGCGCCGAGGTGTCGTCGACCAGGCGGGCGATGCCGAAGTCGGTCAGCCGGGCGCGCCCGGCGGTGTCGATGAGCACGTTGGACGGCTTGACGTCGCGGTGGACGACGCCGTGGCCGTGGGCGTGACGCAGGGCCGCGGCGACCTGGGCGCCGAGCAGCGCCAGGGTCGTCGGGTCGACCGGGCCGCGGGCGAACCGGTCGGCCAGCGTGTCGCCCTCGACGAGCTCGAGCGCGAGCCAGGCCAGCCCGCCGTCGCGGTCGTCCTCGACACCGGCGTCGAGCACCGTCACGACGTTCTCGTGGGTCAGCAGCGCCAGCAGCCGGGCCTCGGAGTCGAACCGGCTGCGGTCGACCGCGTCGCTCGTGCGCAGCAGCTTGACCGCCACGTCGCGGCCCAGGACCGGGTCGTGGGCCCGGCGTACGTCGGCCATCCCGCCACGGCCGAGCACGGGGCCCAGCTCGTAGCGGCCGCCGACGCGGGCGGGGGTCTCGGGCATGCGGCACTTCCGATGGTCGGGGTGCCCGAGACTACGCAGCACACGCCCGCTTCGGACCCTCCGTCGCCCGCAGGGGTGAGGTCGCGACGTACGGCGTGGACGGACGTCCCTAGGCTGCGCGCGTGACCTCCACGACGGGTTCCCCACCCACCTTCGTCGTCGCCGCGGTCTGCCTGCGCGACGAGCGGGGCCGGGTGCTGACGGTGCGCAAGCGCGGCACCGCTGCGTTCATGCTGCCCGGCGGCAAGCTCGAGCCGGGGGAGTCCGCGGTCGACGCCGGACGCCGCGAGGTGCGGGAGGAGGTCGGCCTGGAGGTCGACGCGCTCACGCTGCTCGGGCGCTACGTCGCCGACGCCGCCAACGAGCCCGGGCACCTGGTCGACTCGACCGTCTTTACCGCCGCGCTGACCGGGACGCCGTGCGCGTCCGGTGAGATCGAGGAGCTGCACTGGTACGACCCGAACAGCGCGGCGCCCACCGCGGGGGTGCGGTTGGCGCCGCTGCTGGTCGAGCACGTGCTGCCGGCCCTGGGTCGCTGACCCTCGACCGGACCTGACCGGGGTCAGGAGGTGCGGCGCTGCTCCTGACGCAGGGCGTCGAAGGCGGGCTTGGGACGCCAGTCGTAGGTCATCAGCCCGAAGTTGGACTCGCGGTCCGACGGGTTCACGGCGGTGTCGCGCAGCGAGTAGAGGTACATCGGCCCGACGTAGCCGCGTCGGCGTGCCTCCCGGATCCCGGCGACGACCATGTCGGCCTGGTCCTGGGGGCTGACCGCAAATTCGGCGGTGCCGGTGGGGGCGCCGTACTCGGTGATCCACATCTTCGACCGGCCGTCGCCGGCCGCGGCCATGATGTCGCGCAGCTGGTGCATCCGGAAGAAGGTGTTCCACTCCTCGGTGCCGGTGGGCCACGCCGGGTAGCTGTAGGGGTGCACCGACACGGCGTCGAAGTTGCGCAGCGGGACACGGTCGTAGATGCCGCGCAGGAACGTCAGCGGCGACACGGTGCTCCGGTCGGGTACGTCGTTGGCCGGGGACATCGAGCCGACCAGGATCGGCGCGCCCGGGTCACCGGCCCGGATCCGCGGCGCGACCGCGTTGACGAGGTCGGCGTACTGGCCCGCGTCGGGCGGCGCGATCCAGAAGCGTTGCAGGTTGGGCTCGTTCCAGATCTCCCAGGCACCGACCTGGACCCGGTAGCGCCGGGCGGCCGCCGCTGCGAAGTCGGCGAAGCCCTCCTGGTCCACCGGCAGCGGACGGCCGGCGCCGTCGTAGCGCTGGGCCCAGTCGGGCTGGTAGCCGATGACGGCGAGCACGCGGATGCCGCGCTTGCGGGCCTCGTTGAAGACGCGGTCGGGCTGCTCCCAGTCGTAGACGCCCTTGACGCCCTCGACCCGGCCCCACGACAGGTCGAGCCGAATCCGGCGCACGCCGAGGGCGCGCATCTGGTCGAGGTCGCGACGCAGGTCGTCGAGGGACTCCTCCATGATCGAGAAGCCCGGGCTGAAGCCGACCGGCACGCGCGTGCTGCTCACCGCACGCGGGGGCCGCGGACGCGACGGGCGCGACAGCAGGCTGATCGGCGCCCGCTGTGCCGTCGCCCGTGCGGTGCGCGAGGCGGTCCGCTTGGCCTTGCGGTCGACCGGGCGGGCAGCGGGGCGCTGGCCGACGGACTTGGTCGAGACGACCAGGGAGTCCGTGGCGCCGACTGTGGGCGTCTGGGTGGCACCGGTTGCTCCGGTCTGTGGTCCGACGAGGGCGAGCACGGCGAGTGCAGCTGTGATCGTGCCACGGCGGGCCAGGCGGCGGGCGTTCACGGGCGCCACCGTCCCGACAGGAGGGCGGTGCGGGGGGCGGACGGCGATCGGGTCGGTGTGACCCGCGGCGGGGAGGTGGGGGGATTGGTCACGACGTGGGTATCGGCATCGGCCGGAGCCCGGTTGAATCCGGATCTGTCGTGAGCGCGGTGAGGTCGTGAGCACCCCCGCGGGCGAGACGCGGTGACGGGAGCGTCGGTGGCCGACTAGGTTCCCTCCAACGGCGTTCGACGCGGAGGGGAGAGGTCGTTGAGAACCTTGGAGCCCGAGCCGCCCGACGGTCGGGCCGTCCCCGTCTTCTTCCTGTCCGACTCGACCGGCATCAGCGCCGAGACGATGGGCAACGCCCTGCTCATCCAGTTCCCCGACCTGGTCTTCGACCGGACGACGATCCCCTTCATCAAGAGCGTGGAGGAGGCCCGCGAGGTGGTGCGGATCCTCGACGAGGCCATGGACGGGCCAGTGACGCCGCTGGCGTTCACGACGGCGGCCGAGGACCACATCCGCCAGGAGCTGCTGCGCACGCGCGCGCCGATCATCGACTTCTTCGACATGCACATGGACAAGGTCGAGGGGGTGCTCGGCCAGCGGGGCGTCCGCGAGGTCGCCCGCCTACACGGCGTCGGCGACATCAAGCGCTACAACACCCGGATGGCGGCGGTGGAGTTCACCATCGAGCACGACGACGGGCAGAGCCTGCGTGCCCTCGACCGGGCCGACGTGGTGCTGCTGGCGCCGTCGCGCTGCGGCAAGACACCGACGAGCATGTACCTCGCGCTCCAGCACGGGCTGTTCGTCGCCAACTACCCCCTCGTCGAGGAGGACCTCGAGTCGCGCGACCTGCCGCGCCCGGTGGCCGACCTGGCCGACCGGTGCTTCGGCATCACCACGACCGCGGAGCGGCTGAGCCGGGTGCGCAACGAGCGCCGTCCCGGGTCGCGGTACGCCGCGCTCGACCAGTGCCGGTGGGAGCTGCGCCAGGCCGGCGAGCTGTACTCCACCCACCACATCCCGACCATCGACTCCTCGGCCAAGTCGGTCGAGGAGATGGCGACCCTCGTGCTGCAGACTCTCAAGCGCAGCGGCGGCGTACCCAGCCGCGAACGCATCAAGGCCCGCGACGCCCAGGAGGGCAACCCATGAGTGACCCGTCGAGCAGCCCGTCGAGCAGCAACGTCCGCTGGTTCTCCGAGATCGGCCTCGGCGACCTCGAGCAGGTCGGCGGCAAGAACGCCTCGCTGGGCGAGATGGTCTCGCACCTCACCGACCTCGGGGTGCGCGTGCCCGACGGGTTCGCCACCACCGCCGAGGCCTACCACCGGTTCATCGGCGAGACCGGGCTCGCCGAGCGGATCGCCGGGCTGCTCGAGGGTCTCGACACCGACGACGTACGCCGCCTGGCCGAGGTCGGCAAGGAGATCCGCGAGGCGGTGGTCGGCCAGGAGTTCCCCGCCGACCTCGAGGCCGACATCCGCGCCGCCTATGACACGCTCGCCGCCGGGTCCGGTGACCAGGCGTCCTTCGCCGTCCGGTCGTCGGCGACCGCCGAGGACCTGCCCGACGCGTCGTTCGCCGGCCAGCAGGAGACCTTCCTCAACGTGCGCGGCATCGACGCGGTGCTGCACGCCGTGCGCGAGGTGTTCGCCAGCCTCTACAACGACCGGGCCATCGCCTACCGGGTCCACCACGGCTTCGCCCACGGCGACGTCGGGTTGTCGGCCGGGGTGCAGAAGATGGTGCGTTCCGACGTCGGTGCCTCGGGCGTCATGTTCACGATGGACACCGAGTCGGGCTTCACCGACGCGGTGTTCGTGACGTCGGCCTGGGGCCTGGGCGAGGGGGTCGTGCAGGGCGCGGTCAACCCCGACGAGTTCTACGTCTACAAGCCCGCCCTGCGGGCCGACCGTCCCGCGATCCTCAAGCGGGGCCTGGGCGCCAAGCTCACCAAGATGGTCTACACCGACGACCCGACGGTCGGTCGCACGACCGAGTTCGTCGACGTCGAGCCGGCCCAGTCGGCGCGGCTGTCGCTGACCGACGCCGAGGTCACCGAGCTGGCCCGCCACGCCCTGGTCATCGAGGAGCACTACGGACGCCCGATGGACATCGAGTGGGGCCGCGACGGCGTCGACGGCCTGCTCTACATCCTGCAGGCGCGTCCCGAGACGGTGCAGTCGCGGCGTACCGGCGCGCTGGAGCGGTTCTCGATCGAGAAGTCGGCCACCCAGGGCGCGACCGTGCTCGTCGAGGGCCGCGCGATCGGCCAGAAGATCGGCGCCGGCCCCGTGCGGGTGCTCCGTTCGGTCGACCAGATGCACGAGTTCGGCGACGGCGAGGTGCTGGTGGCCGACATGACCGACCCCGACTGGGAGCCGATCATGAAGCGGGCCTCGGCCATCGTGACCAACCGCGGCGGTCGCACCTGCCACGCCGCGATCATCGCCCGCGAGCTCGGCATCCCCGCGATCGTCGGCACCACCTCGGCCACCTCCACGCTGGCCGACGGCGCCGAGGTGACCGTCTCGTGCGCCGAGGGCGACACCGGCCTGGTCTACGAGGGCGTGCTCGAGTTCGGTGTCGAGCGCACCGAGCTCGACGCGATGCCCGAGGTGCCGGTCAAGATCATGATGAACGTCGGCACGCCCGAGCAGGCGTTCTCGTTCGCCCAGCTGCCCCACCGGGGCGTCGGGCTGGCGCGGCTCGAGTTCGTGATCAACCGCCAGATCGGCATCCACCCCAAGGCGCTGCTCGACCTGCAGGCCGACCCCGAGCGGCTCGAGCCCAAGCTGCGCGCCGAGGTCCAGGCCGCGGTGGCGGCGTACGACTCGCCGCGCGACTTCTTCGTGCAGCGCGTGGCCGAGGGCGTCTCGATGCTGGGCGCGGCGTTCGCGCCGTACCCGGTGATCGTGCGGATGAGCGACTTCAAGTCCAACGAGTACGCCAACCTCGTCGGTGGCGAGAAGTACGAGCCGCACGAGGAGAACCCGATGATCGGCTACCGCGGCGCGTCGCGGTACCTCTCGGAGGAGTTCGCCGAGTGCTTCGCGATGGAGTGCGAGGCGCTGCGGTTCGTGCGCGACGAGATGGGCCTGACCAACGTGTGGGTGATGATCCCGTTCGTCCGCACGCTCAAGGAGGCCGAGGGCGTGATCCGTCTGCTGGGTGAGAACGGCCTGGTGCGTGGCGAGAACGGCCTCAAGGTCGTGATGATGTGCGAGGTGCCGTCCAACGCGGTGCTGGCCGACCGGTTCCTCGACCACTTCGACGGCTTCTCGATCGGCTCCAACGACATGACCCAGCTGACGCTGGGCCTCGACCGCGACTCGGCGCTGGTCGCCGACGGCTTCGACGAGCGCGACCCCGCCGTGCTCCACATGCTCGAGCTGGCGATCAGGGCGTGCAAGGCGCGCGGCAAGTACGTCGGCATCTGCGGCCAGGGTCCCTCCGACCACCCCGACCTGGCCGACTGGCTGCTCGAGCAGGGCATCGAGTCGATGTCGCTCAACCCCGACACCGTCGTGTCGACCTGGCAGCGGTTGGCGGCCAAGGGCACCTCGGCCTGAGGGCCGGGCCGAGGGTCAGCTGCCCTCGGCTGCCCAGAACCCCGCCGGGTCGACCGGCGGGGTGTCGGTGACGGCCCGCAGCAGCTCGGTGGCGTCGTGGGTGTTGCCGGTGGTCGAGGCCGCGAGCATCGCCTCGTCACCGTCGTCGTGGGAGACACCGGGCGGGACGACGAGCAGGCGCAGGACCGCGTGGTCGGAGGTCCGCAGCACGATCACGTGGGTGTCGTCGTGGGGGAACCAACCGACCTTGAGGTTGCCACCGCGGATCGGCACCTTGCGGGGCGCTGCGTCCCAGTCGGGCGCGGAGAACAGGGCGCGCACCACACGGCCGGCGCTGGTCGGGAAGTGGTCGACCAGGTCGGCGAGCTCGGTGTCGAGGTCACGGCTCTGCGGCCACCACCCGCCGTCGAGGGCGTCGACGTCGGGCTGCTCCGACAGGGCCAGCCGCAGCGGCACGCGGCTGCTGGTCTCGGTCTGCGGGGGAGCGGGGGACACGTGCTGGGGCGTCGGCATGACAGCCGCCTCTCGACCGGTCGGATGGTCCGGCGGAGGATCCGTGGTCGGTCAGTCGTCGCGAACGTACCGCGCCGCTGACACCGGGGTCGCATCCCTGCGTGGCTATGCTCCGCCTGGTGAGACCCTCGCCCGCCGACGACGTCGCGCGCGCCCTGGGCTCGGTCACCGCCTGGGTCCCCGACCTCGCCCCCGACGAGCGCTACGTGGGGCTCGTGGACCTGGTCGACTCGGGGCTGGCGGCGCGGATCAGCCGCCGTCTCGGTGGGGCGCCGCCGGCGGTGGGCCACTCGGCGGTCTCGATGGGCATCGCCTCGCGCCTGTGGGCCCTGACGTTGGTGCCGGCGCTGCGTGACGGGATCGTGGTCGACCCGGCCGCGGTGTGCGCCCGCGACGACGACGGGGCCGTCGTGCTCGGCGTACGGCCGGGGGAGGGGTGGACCGCTCTGACGGTCGACGACCTGCACGACGTGGTGCTGGCCGTGCTGACCCCGCTGGTCGAGCGGCTGCCGCTCTCGCCGCGCCTGCACTGGGGCAACGTCGCGGCCAGCCTGGCCACCGTGACGCGGGTGCACCCGCTGCGCGGGGCCGGTCCGGTCGTGGCAGACCTGCTCGAGCGTGCGCCCCTGGCGGGGTCGATGGACGGGCCTCGGCGGCGGACGTGCTGCCTGTTCTACCTCGCGCCGGGGGCCGGGCTGTGCGGCGACTGCGCGCTCGACCGGGTGCCCGTCGGCTGACGCGCCGCGGCCACGAACGCACGGATCCGGTCGTGGTCCTTGACCCCGCGGCTTCGCTCGACGCCGCTCGAGACGTCGACGCCCCACGGGCTCAGCTCGGCGACCGCGTCGGCGACGTTGTCGGGGTCGAGCCCGCCGGCCAGCAGCCACCTCCCGGTCGGACGGGCGCGCAGGTCGGCGGCCGACCACCGGTGGCCCGAGCCGGGGTCGGGGGAGTCGAGCAGCAGCGCCTCCTCGCCATGGCTCCCGAGACGGGGCTCGGGGTCGACGGCGAGCGAGGTCGCCCGCCAGGTGCGCACCCCCGCGTCGGCGCACGCGGCGAAGTCCGCGACGTCGTACGCCGGCCCGTGCAGCTGGAGCACGCCGACCCCGGCCGACGTGGCCTGGTCGATCGCCTCGCCCACCGGGAGGTCGTTGACGACCAGCACGGCGACGGCGCGGTCGGCGAGGTGGTCGACGAGCGCGCGCGCGAGCTCGGGCGTCACGTGCCGGGGGCTGCGGCTGCTCATCACGAACCCCACCGCGTCGGCCCCGGCCGTCACGGCGGCGTCGACGTCGTCGGGGGTGCGCAGGCCGCAGATCTTCACGAACGTCACGGGCCCAGCCTCTCACCGGTCCGGTGACCACGCTCCTGTGCGCCGAACGTGGTTGCCGCGGCGCTGGGTGGGTTCTACGGTCCCTGGATGGCCTCGACCCTGGACGCGGTGAGCTTCGAGGTGACCGACGCGCCCGCGGTGGCGGCGTTCTGGGCCGGGCTGCTCGGACGGGAGGTCATCGCTGAGCCCGGCGGCGGCGCTCTGGTGCCCGGCGACCAGACGCAGGTCGGGCTCCGGTTCGTCACCTCGGTCGGTGACACGCTCGGGCCGCCACGGCTCCACCTGCACCTGACCAGCGGCAGCATCGACGACCAGCAGCGGACCGTCGAGGAGGCGCTACGCCTGGGCGGCCGCCATCTCGACGTGGGCCAGGACCCCGATGACGACTTCGTCGTGCTGGCCGACCCTGGCGGCAACCCACTGTGCGTGATCGAGCCCGGCAACAACTTCCTCGCCGGCACCGGACACCTCGGCGAGGTCACCTGTGACGGAACGAGGGCCGTCGGCCTGTTCTGGCGAGACGCGCTGGGGTGGCCGCTGGTGTGGGACGACCACCAGGAGACCGCGGTCCAGTCGCCGCTCGGTGGCACCAAGATCTCCTGGGGAGGTCCACCGGTCGAGCCGAAGCGCGGGCGCAACCGGCAGCGTCTCGACCTGGTGACCGCCGACCCCAGCAGCGAGGTCGACCGGCTGGTCTCGCTCGGTGCGACCGTCCTCGGCGACCTGGTCGACGGCGTCGAGCTGGCCGACCCGGACGGCAACGAGCTCACCCTGCGCGCACGCTGAGCAAGGAATGCCGAGAGTCGGGCGACGGCCCACACGGCGGTCGAGGTGCGAGGGCCGCTAGGTGTTCTGTCCACGCAGGTTGGGCGCGAGGTCGGCTGGTGACTTGCCGCCGAGGGCGGTGTGGCCGCGGTGGTGATTGTAGGTGTGGAGCCAGGTGTTGAAGCAGGCTGCGCGTTCGGTCTCTGAGTCGTAGGGGCGGGCGTAGGCCCAT
>CALRVO020000007.1:0-20762 GCA_943371595.1 Sphingomonas paucimobilis | reverse complement strand
ACCCACGCTGACCCGTGCTGACCCCCGCTGACCCGCACAATCCCGCGAGGGATCCGGGTTCTGGCCCGCGGGCTGGCGTCGTGGGGCACAGTGGCGGGGTGAGCGAGCTGCCGACCTTCGAGCTGGCCAACGCGTCCTTCGTGACGCCGCGGCTGGTGGTCGGCGGCGACCTCGACCAGTGGGACGACCACCTCGCCCACTGCCAGCTCGGCGAGCTGGTCAGCAACGGGGTGACCCACGTCGTCGACGTCCGGATGGAGGCCGACGACCAGGAGTGGGTCGGGCGGCTCAACGACCGCGTCACCTACCTGTGGCACGGCATGGACGACCTCGGTCAGCGGGTCCCGGCGACGTGGTTCGAGCTGGCGGTGACCTGGGTCGAGGAGGTCCTGGAGGACCCCGAGGCGATCGTCGTCACCCATTGCCACATGGGCATCAACCGTGGTCCGTCGCTGGGCTACGCCGTGCTCCTCGCGCAAGGTTGGGACCCCGTCGAGGCGATCGACGCGATCCGCGCGGCCCGGCCCATCGCCGCCGTCGCGTACGCCGAGGACGCCCTGCGCTGGTGGCACGCGCGCAGCGGTGCACCGGCGGCGCAGCGCCGTCGCGACCGGGCCCGGCTCAAGGCCTGGCGGCGCGACCACCCGCTCGACGTCGTACGGATCATCGCGCAGCGGCGCCGCGCCGGGGGCTGAGCCCCCAGCCGGTCAGCCACCGGTCACACGGTCACACGGTCAGTCGGTCAGTCGGTCAGTCGGTCAGCCGCAGTTGTCGCACTCGCCGGTCGGCGGGATCGCCATGAAGCAGGTCGGGCACACGTCGGGCTCGGCCTCCTGGCGGGCCTTCTTGCGTCCGCGGCTCAGCACCATGTCGTAGCGCGGGGACAGCGCGGAGTGGCCGCCGTCGGCGGGCATCGTGGCCTCGGCCCAGCGGTAGCACTCCATCCGGGCCTCGGCGGCGTGCCGCTCGAGCGCGACCTCGTCGTCGATGGGGTCCTGACCGGTCAGGCGCAGGACCTCGGCGTAGGGAGCGCCGACGGTGCCGTTGACGCGGTGGACGACCAGGGCGGTCAGCGGCGGGCGTCCGGCCTCGTGGTCGGCGGCCGCGGAGATCGCGAGCACGCGTCCGAGCCAGGTCTGCGGGTTGCTGCGGGTGCGGACCCCGGTCTCGGCCTGCAGGCGAGCCGCGAGGTCGGTGTGGCTGATCAGGGCCTGGTAGGTCTTGGCCACCTGGGCCAGGACCTGCGGCGCGTGCGCAGCCCAGATCGCCTCGGCCTCGGCGGCGCTGAGAGCCTCGGGCTCTGCGGGCGTGGCGGGCTCGACGGCGTCGTCCTGGTCGTCCAGGTCGGAAGGGGCTGGCTCGCGCCAGTGCGCGGAGGTGACTGTCATGAATCCCGGTCCCGGACTGCATGCGCCGCACGTGGTTGTGCGGCCTCCACGCGGGTCCGTCACCCTCAGTCTACGCCCCCCACGATGCGGACCGCCCCTTCGCGTCGGGGGTCGGCGGCGGCGACCAGGTGGCCGTCGGCCCGCACCAGGGCCGCCCCGACCCCGCCGTAGTACATGGTCGGCTCCTCCTCCCGGTGCACGACCTCGTCGCCGCGTCCCGCCCGGTGCACGTGGACCCGTGGGTGCCGGACGGCCTCGACGAGAGAGGCTCCGGCGAGGAAGCGGGTGAGCACCTGGGTGGTGGCGGTGGTGATCCGGTCGGCGCCGGGGGAACCGATCGCCAGGGTCGTGCCGTCGTCGTGACGCGCGACGGTCGGGGCCATGTTGGACAGCAGCCGCGTGCCCGGGGCGGCGGCGTACGGGCCACGGGGGTTGAGCTCCTGCTCGCCGAGGCAGTTGTTGAGCCAGATGCCGGTGCCGCGCGCGATCATCCCGGCGCCGTAGCCCGACGACACCGTGACCGAGCAGGCCCGTCCGTCGGTGTCGACGGCGGAGACGTGGGCGGTCGAGCCCGACTCGCTCAGCCCACCCAGGGTCTGCAGGTACGCCGTCGCGTCGGCCTCGAGGTCGACGCTGTGGTCGAGCACCTCGAGGCGATGGCCGAGCACCTGCCGCTGCGCCTCGACGAGGCGGTCGGCGGCGTCCGGTGCGTCGGGCGACCAGCCGTCGAGCAGCCGCAGGAGGGCACTCACCACGACCCCGCCGACCGAGGGCGGGGGAGCGGTCGCCAGCGACCACCCACCCAGGCGGGAGGTCAGCGCCGGGCGCACGACCGGTCGGTACGCCGCCAGGTCGGCCGGCCCGAGCAGCCCGCCGCGCTCGATCACGTCACGGCTGATGGCGTCGGCCAGGTCGCCCCGGTGCATCGCCCGCGGGTCGTCCGCGAGCTGCTCGAGGGAGTCGGCGAGGCCGGGCACGACGACGAGCGCGGTGGTCAGCTCGCCGCCCGTACCGGTGAGCGCGGCCCGGCTGGCGTCGTCCCAGCCGAAGATGTCGTCGCGCACGTAGTCGAGGTAGTAGCGCGTCGCCGACCCGAGCCGGAAGCCACCGCGCGCGACCGCGAGCGCCGGTGCGACCACCTCGCGCCACGGCAGCCGGCCGTCGCGCCGGTGGGCCTCGCCCAGCGCGGCCACCGACCCGTGGGTGGCGACGGACCCGGGTCCGATCGTGATGTCGACGCCGCCGCCGTACTCGGTGGAGACGTCCCAGGTGCGGGCGGCGCGGCGCTCGTCGTCGCTGCGGCCACGGCCGGGCACGTCCATCCAGCCGTCGACGGTATAGGCCGGGACCTTCCCGGGTGGCTGGACCGTCACGAAGCCGCCGGAGCTCAACGACACGATGCCCACCTCGTTGACCATGGCCACCAGGGCCGCGGCGAGCGCGACGTCGACGGCGTTGCCGCCGGCCCGCGCGACCTGCTCGGCGGCCTCGGCGGCGACCTCGCTGGGCGCGGCGACCGCGATTCCGGGCATGCGCGCCAAGGTAGCGGGCGACCCGGGTGCACGGAACGTGCAGCACTTCCACGCTCGTATCCACAGGCTGGCGGCACCTGGTTGCCCGGCGCTTGCCGAGCGGCGACGGTCTGCGCCATGACATCTCGGACCCGTCTGCTGCCCACCGTCCTCCCGACCCTGCTGCTCGTCCTGGCGCTCGTCGTCGGCGCCCTGGCGCTCGTGGTCGCCCCACCCGGCGGCGCCCCACCGGCGGCGGCCGCGACCCGCGTCGACAAGGGCGCGTGCCGGGCGGTCGACCCCAACCTGGTCAACGGGGTGTGCCTGCGCTACGCCGGCCCACGCGGCAGCGGCCTGACCTGGATCGGCACCTACCGCGCGCCGGACGGGCGCGTCTTCTTCTGCATCGACTTCCTCTACGACTCCCGGCTGCCGCGTCGCGCCGAGCGGGTCTCGACCGAGCGTCTGGTCAACCAGCTCGGGCAGCGGGTCGGCGACCCCGAGGTCGCGGCGCTCAACTACCTGGTCTCGACGTGGGCCGGTCGCGGGTCGACCGGCAGCGACGACCGTGACGCCGCGATCGCGCTGATCGTGCGTGAGGTGATGGGCGACGGTGTGCGTCCCGGCGGCCTGGTGGTCTATCCCTCCGGTCTCGAGGTGGGCGAGCGGGTGCGGCCGCCCGTCGGCGGGCTCGACGCCCGGGTGATGACGCTGGCGCGGTCGATGTGGCGCGAGGCGTCGGCGCGGCGGGGTCCGTGGCGGGTGCACTTCGACCGGGTCGGCGACGGGCCGGTCCGGCTCGGCCAGGTCCGGTCCTACCGGCTGCGCGTGGTGTCGGCGGCGGGGCGGTCCGTGCCCGGCGTACGGGTGCGGTTGCGGTGCACGGGCCCGGTGGCCTGTCCGCGACCGGTGCTGACGGGACGGCAGGGCGCGGTCGTGCGGGTGCGACCGACCGACGTGGGTCGCTACCGCGTGGTCGCCTCGGTGACCGGGCCGTCGTCCGACGGGGTGCTCTACCGGCGGCGCGGCTGGTCGACCCACGCGGGTCCGACCGCCCGACCTGCCGGCGTGCAGCGGGGCTGGATCGCGCAGTCCAACACCGCCGAGGCCGCCGTCGCCGCGACCGCCCGGATCCGCCGGGCGCAGCCGACGATCGAGACCACGACGTCGGCACCGGTGGCCACCCCCGGCACCTCGATCCACGACGTCGTCACGGTGACCGGGCTGCCGCCCGGCTACGACGCGACGGTGGTGGCCGAGCTGCACGGCCCCTTCGCGACGCCGCCCGGCGCCGACGACTGCACCGCCTCGACCGTGGCCGGTCGAGTGAGCTCACGGGTCGCCTCCGACGGCACCTACGACACCCCGCCCGTGGTCGTGTCGTCGGTCGGTTACTACACGTGGGTCCAGCGGCTGCCCGCAGACATCGACACGCTGCCGGTGACGACGCCATGCGGGCTGGCGGAGGAGACCACCCAGGTCGTCCCACGCACCCCGACGATCACCACCGTCGTGTCCGACCAGCACGCGCTGGTCGGCGCGAGGATCTTCGACACGGTCCGGCTGGGTGGGCTCGCGCCCGACGACACCGTGGAGGTCCGGTGGCGCCTGCACGGACCACTGACACCGCGCTCGGGCACGTCGTGCAGCGGCCTGGACTGGTCGCGCGCGGCCGTCGCCGGGTCCGGGGCGATGACGGTCACCGGCAGCGGCGCGGTCAGCACGCCGTCGGTGCTGCTGCGGGTGCCCGGCTGTTACACCTACGCCCAGGACGTGCTCGCCTCCGCCACGACGACGGCGGTCTCGTCGCCACCGGGCCTCGCGGTCGAGACCTCGCTGGTGACCCGCCCGGTGACCCCGGTGGTGCCGGAGGTCGCGACCGGTCGCTCGACCCTCGGTCTCGCACCGCTGCCGGTGCGCGTCCTCGCCGCGGCCGACCCCTCGCCGTACGTCCCCCAGCGGCGCGTCGAGCCGCGCTGGCTCCACAGCGACTACCGCGCTCCGGCGGCCACTCGCCAGAAGACCGCCGGCGGCGGGACGCTGACGGTCGACCGGGTCGGGGTGCGCGTCTCGGTGGTCGGCGTCGGGCTCGACCGCGGTGCCGTCGCGGTGCCCAACCGGCGCGACCGGATCGGCTGGCTGCGCACCACCGCGGCCCCCGGCGACGTGATCGGGTCGAGCGTCCTGTCCGGGCACGTGGGCAACAAGCCGGGCGAGCTCGGTGCCCTCACCCGTGTACGCCGCGGCGACGTCGTCCGGTGGACCGCACCCGGAGGCGCCGTCGAGCGCTACGAGGTCCGCGCCGTACGTCGCTTCGCCCGGACCCGCGGCCTGCCCGCCGACCTGTTCCGGACCGACGGGCCGCGGACGGTGCACCTGGTCACCTGCGCGGGGGTGCGGCGTACCCGCGACGGGCGGTTCTCCTACGTCGACAACCTGGTGGTCACCGCAACTCGCGTGCGATGAGCCCTCAAGTCGCCTCTCCCACGTGCCGATGCACGATCTGTGGGAGAAGACGTGGGGGACCTCGGGGCAGGTCGCGAGCGCGCGGCCGGCGGACTGCGCGCCACGGTCGGCGCCCTCGACGAGCTCGGCCCCGCGTGGACGGTCCTGCGCGACGTCGACTGGCCCGGCCGTCCGCAGACCGGCAACGACACGGTCGTGATCGGCCCGGCCGGCGTCTTCGTCATCGCCACCGAGACCTGGACCGGAGCCGTCCGTCTCGCCTCCGGGGTCCTGCAGCAGAACGGTCAGCCCAGGGTTCAGGCGACGGCCACCGTGGCCGAGGCGGCCTGTGCGGTCGGCACGCTGCTCGCGACGTCGGTCACGCCCGTGCTGTGCCTGGCGGGGCGTCGGGTCGGCGGCCGGGCCGGTGACGTCGTCGTCTGCTCGACGCACGGCCTGGTGCCGATGCTCGAGAGCCGACCGTCGGCCCTGTGCGCCGAGGAGGTGCAGGCGCTGGTCGCCACGGCACGATGCCGGCTCGCACCTGCGCAGGTGCAGCCGACCACGCCGGCGCCGCGGGTGCGTCCCGAGCGTCGCTCGCGTTTCCGCCTCACTGCGCCCCGGGGTCCGTCGACCGCCTGAGTCCGCGCGTCGCCGTCAGTCGTCGACGACGAGGTAGAGCATCGGCGTGCCGAGCGGTTCGTCCGGGTCGAGGTCGAACCCGAGCGGGGTCGTGTCGTCGGCGGGCCGCGCCCGGTCGAGATTGGGCGGCCACCCGGTCCACACCAACCAGGTCCGGTAGCGCTCGCGCACCCGGAGGTAGGCCTGCTCGCTCAGCTCCTGCATCTGGGCCGGGCTCAGGTCGCGCCCCAGGCCGCGCAGGATCCAGAAGAAGTGCCCGACCAGGACCATGCCCTCCCCCTCGATCGTCTCGTCGATCTCCTCGAGGAAGTGCGCGAGCAGCGGGCGCGGCTCCGTACCAGCCAGACCGGCGTACGCCGAGTCGTGCGGCACCAGGAGCTGGACGGGGCTCCCGGTCGGTCCGTCGGGACGCAGGTCGAACTGGGGCTCGTCGTCCGGTCCGGCGGTCCACGCGGCGTCCGGATCGTCGGGCCACCGGGTCCACACGAGTCGAAGCGGCACCGTGCTGGCCAGCCGACGGCACGCCTCATGGCTGATGGCCTGCACCTGTCGCGGCGTCAGGCTGGGGTCGTAGCTGCTGAGCGTCCGGGCGACGTCGCGGGTCGCGAGGTAGCCCTGTTGGGCCAGCCTCGGTTCGATCTCCCGGAGCAGCCGGTCGCGGAGTGCCGTGTGCTCCCGCGAGTGGCCGTGCCGACGGCAGAACCTCACGGAGCGGCGCTGACTCTGCGATAGATCTCCTCCAGCCAACCCCGGTAGCCGCCGGGCTCGTCGTCCAGGTAGACCGCGCAGTGGAGCTCGTCCAGGAGCGCCTCTGCCTGCGCTTCGTCCGAGCCTGCCAGGAACGTCTCGAGCTCGTGTTGTAGCTGTTGCCGATCAGCTGCGGTGGACTGGGTCAAGTAAAGGTCCAAGGCGCCCCACATGCCCCCGTAGACGTCGAAGTCTTCGTGGTAGTAGCCGCCCGTGAGCAACTCGAGCTGTGGGTTGTCCATGGCCATCTCCCGAAGGTGGGTTCACAAGGCTGCGGCTACGCGACGGTCGATCTCCTCCAGCCACCCGCGATAGCCGCCCGGGTCGTCGCCCATGTAGACCGCGCAGTGCAGATCGGACAGAAGGGCCTCGACCTTCGTCTCGTCGAGCGTGCTCAGCACGACGTCGAGCTCGCGTTTGAGCGCCTCGATGTCGTCTCTCGGCGTGTCGGCGAGGTACTGCTCGAGCGCCCCCCACAGACCTCCGTGCAGGTCGAAGTCCTCGTGGTAGTAGGCGCCCATGAGCTGGTCGAGCTGGGGAAGAGTGTCCACGGTTTTGCCTTTCATCCGATGAGATAGCTCGTATAGAGCCGGAAGCCGTCTGGCATGGATGCGTCTCTCTGAAGGACGATACGAACGACCTGGCCAGGACGCGTGGAGCCATCCCGAGCCATGATTCGACCCACTGGAACCTCGAGGTCTAGATCCCTCTTGAATATCAGCGGACCCTTGCCCGCGAGCCAGTCTCGGAGGTCCTGTGAGTAGTGCGCCAGCACTCGCTTGATGCTGTCTTCCGCGACGTATTGATCGGTGAAGGTCGACGCTTCCTTGATCTTCGGCCACTCGGCGAGACGTCGCCTCAGGAAGCGGTTGGACTTGCCGACGTGCCGCTCCATCGTGTGCGCACCCATCGGCCCGCCTTCATGCCTCCGGAGCCACGTCATCTGCTTGCCGAGCGAGATCGAGCCACGCTCGACGCCGCTGATCCGCTTGCGGGCCTGGATCATCCGCCGCAGCGTCGCCTTGGTGCGCATGATCGTCTCGGTGCCAGTCCGCAACCCGGTGGCCGCGCTCGCGCCCCACAACCGCAGTGCCTCGACGAACGACTTGAAGACCGGGACCTGCGAGGCGAGCTTGCCGGAGTTGATCCAGGCCGCGACGGCGTTGGTGCTGCCACCGGTGACCAGTCCGAGCACGAACCCGGCAGCGGCGATCAGCACGGCGTCGCGGATCAGGTCGCGCACCAGGTCGAGGATGAGCTCGCGCTGGGTCTCGACCTGGGTGGCGTAGTCGTCGCAGGCGGTGGCGAGCTGGGCGCAGACCGCGGCGACGTCGTCGATGGACCCGCGCAGGTCGCCGATGGCGGCGGCCGCCGGGAGGATCTCAGGGGAGTGCTCCTGCAGCAGGGCGTTGATCGCACTGCCCGTGCGCTCGCCGACCGCCTCGAGACCCGAGGCGGCGCTGCGCCAGGCTGCGGCTGTGGTGCGGAGCCGGTCGACGTCGGCGTCGGGCCACACGAAGCCCTCGACGTGGTCGAGGATGACGTTGGCCCAGCCGGGCAGGAACGACGCGTCGCCGCCGAGCGAGCTGGGCGGGGGAGGTGAGGCGGCGGCGTACAGCAGGTTGGCCCGGGCGCCAGGCTCGGTCGACACGGCATCCGTCGGGGCGTACGACGACTCCTCGGCCCGCACGTGGTTCTCGTAGGAGCAGTAGGTGATGCGGCACAGGCCGGCCAGGCCGCCGACCACGTCGTCGGCGGCGGCCAGGGTCGCGGTCGCGGCCTCGTCGTACGCCGCCGCGAACTCGCCGGCGAACGAGGAGTCCCCGGCCATCGCGCCACTGCCGGCGAGGACGTCGCTCAACGCGTCGACGTGGACCGCCGCCCACCAGTTGGCGCTGGCGAGGTGGTCGGAGGCGTCGGTGTAGCCCCCGCCGCGGATGACGACCTTGGTCACAACGACCACATCCGCAGGTTGGCGTCGATCGCCTCCAGGTAGTTGCTCCGCGCGGTCGTCGCGGCGCGCCGCATGTCGGCGAGACCCTCGCGCATCAACGCGAACCCCTTCTCCCACTCGGCCTGCGCGTGCGCCTGGGCGGTCGCGGTGCGTCCCGACCACGTGCCGTGCAGCGCTCGGACCCGGGCCGTGACCCGGTCGAGCCCGTCGTCGCAGACCCCCTCGCAGCGCGTGAGCGCGTCGATGGTGTCGAGGAGCTGGTCGAGGTCGACAGCGAAGGCGGTCACCACGTGCCCCCGTCGACCTTGGCGAGCAGCGCGCCGGCCAGGGCCCGCAGCCCGGCGGCGGCGCGGTCGTCCTGCTCGACCTGGTCGGCGTGGCTGCAGGCGATCAGCTCGGCCATCGACGACAGCGCCGCGAGGACCTGGTCGCAGCCGGCGCGCCACTCCTCCCAGCCCTCGAGGTAGGCGGCGGCGGCACGGCCCGACCACCCGCCGTCGAGCAGGACGTCGACCGCCAGGTCCGTACGACGTCGATCGGCCTCGAGGGCCGACGCGACGTCGCGCAGCTCGGCGACGGTGGCGAGGATGTCGTGGTGGACGAGTTCGATGGTCATGAGGAGCTCCCGAGCGAGGTCAGCAGGACGTCGTCAGCCTGACCCGGCGCGAGGGCCCGCAGGGCCCCGCGGAGCAATCTGTGGAGAACTTCCGGCGCTGTCCACAGGTGCGCGGCTGGCCCTTGCGTCGCACGCCGAGACCGTGCCTGCGGTGGGAGAGCCGGCGCCGTGCCCGACGAGCTCGCGATCGCCCGCGACCCCGACGGTGTTGCCGGACCCCCGCCGGGGGGAGCGGGCGGTGATCCGCGAGGCGGGCGACACTGGCGCCGAGGTGCGCGCGGGCGGCGATCAACGGCCACACCGGCTCCGATGCTCGTGCGCGCGCCGCCTCGCCTGAGACGTAGGCCACGCACCACTCACCCGCAGGGACCCAGTCCGCGCGGACCCCACGGGGCACCGGGACCTCCTACCCAAGGAGATCCCATGACTGATTCCACTCGCACGACCACCCGGACCGACAGCGGCAGGCCGGTCCGGCTCTTCGCGACCGTCGTCGGCGCCACCTTCCTGCTGGTGGGGATCCTGGGCTTCGTCCCGGGCGTCACCCAGGACTTCGACACCATCCAGTTCGCCGGCCACGAGAGCAACGCCAAGCTGCTCGGCATCTTCCAGGTGTCGGTGCTGCACAACCTGGTGCACCTCGCCTTCGGCGTGGCGGGCCTCGCCCTGGCCCGCAAGGCCTCGACGGCCGTGACCTACCTGGTCGCCGGCGGCGCGATCTACCTGGTGCTGTTCGTCTACGGCATCGCGACCGACCACTCGAGCGAGGGCAACTTCGTCCCGCTCAACGCGGCGGACGACGTCCTGCACCTGGTGCTCGGTCTCGCCATGATCGCGCTGGGCCTCGTCGGCCGGAAGATCTGGCGCGACGGCGACGCCCGCCACACCGTCTGATCGAGCGCAAGATGCTTGAGCCCCAGGGGCGGTCCGGGTCTCCGGACCGCCCCTGCGGCGTCTCCGCGGCTCGCACCTCGCGGGCCGCCGGGTCGCTGGCAGCCGCGCGTGGGGTACGCATGTCCTGTGACTGACCCACGTGCCCGCCTCGACGCCGAGCGCCGTCGTACGACGCGGCGACTGACGTTGCTGCGCGGTGACTTCGACGAGGTGGTCGCCGCCTCGCGCGACACCAACGCCGACGACGAGCACGACCCCGAGGGCGCGACGATCGCGTTCGAGCGCTCGCAGATCGACACGCTGATCCGGCAGGCCGACCGCACCCTGGCCGAGGTCGACGCGGCGCTGGCCCGGCTCGACGCCGGGACCTACGGACGCTGCGAGGTCTGCGGCCGACCGATCGACCCGGCACGGCTCGAGGTGCGGCCCACCGCCCGGACCTGCGTCGGGTGCGCCTGAGTACCCGCACAACTACTGGTCAAAGCTCCCGGCGGCCCACCGCCCCACGCCTGAGCCGCCACCGGCCGGGGGCCTTTGTTCAGTACTTGGGCAGGAGCCCGACCGCCGCCGGCACGTCGACGTGCACCTCGTCGCCTAAGGAGGCGCCCCCGAGCAGCTCCAGCTCGTCGCCGGACCAGAACTTGCCCGGGTCGTAGTAGTTGGAGGGCCGCTCGGCGCCCAGCAGCCCCATCTCCTGGTACGTCGTCGCGACGACCTCGGCGCAGTAGGTCATCTCGACGCCGGCCTGGCGGCGCACCCGCCCGCGGGCCCACCGCCCGACGAGCGAGGCCGTTGACGGGAACGGGGTGCCGTCGAGCCGGGCGATCGTCCGCAGCAGCGCGGCCTCCTGCTCGGCGGTGACGGTGGTGTCGAGCTGACGCAGCCACGCGCGCTGCTCGTAACGGCCGCACCACTGCACGACGGCCTCGCGCAGGTCGTGCAGCTGCACGCCCCGGTGGTGGGTGCCGGTCCACACGTCCTGCAGGCCCTTGCCGAGCTCGGCGTGCCACATCAGCGGCGGGAGGTCGTCGAGCACCACCGCCATCCCGACGTGGTTGACCGGCGCGTTGGTCAGCACCCGGATAGCGTGGTCCGCAGCCGACCGCCCGCGGAACAGCCACAAGTCGCCGGTGCGGGTGAGGTCGACCGCCGCGTCGAGCCCGAGGCTGGTCTGGCGGTGGTCGCTCATGAGGGAGGAGTCTGACGCATGAAGCTCTGGAAGTGGATCGGTCTGGCCGGTGTCGCGGGGGTCGCTGCCTCGGGTGCCGTGATCGCCCGCGACCAGCGCCGCCGCGCGCAGGTGACGCCCGACGAGGTCCGCGCGCGGCTGCACGAGCGGCTCGCCGAGGCCGACCGCGCCACGGGCGGGGCCGACGGGCCCTGATGAGCACCCACCGCCTCGTCGACGTGCGTACGCCGGCCACCCCGGCCTGCGTCGTGATCGTGCTGCACGGCGGGGCGTCCCGCCAGCAGCAGATGATGGTCAGCCCGACCCAGCTGTCGGTGCTGCGGATGATCCCGGTCGCCAAGCGGATCGGCCGGGTCGGCGGCAAGCGGCTGGCCGTCGTACGCCTGCTCAACTCCTACCGCGGCTGGGACACCCACCACACGCCCGTCGACGACGCGTCGTGGGCGATCGGGCAGGTCGGCGAGCGCTGGCCGGGGATCCCGGTGGCGCTGGTCGGCCACTCGCTCGGCGGCCGCGCCGCGCTGCTCGCGGCGGCTCACGACGCGGTGCGCACCGTCGTGGCGCTCAACGCCTGGGTGTATCCCGACGACGGGGTGCCGCTGCCAGGGCGCTCGGTGCTGTTCGTGCACGGCGACAGCGACCGGATCGCGCGACCCGAGCGCGCCCGGATGGTGGCCGACCGGCTCTCGCGCTCGGCCGACGTCGGCTTCGAGGCCGTGCCCGGGGGCAAGCACGCGATGCTGCGCCACGGTCGGGCCTTCGAGCAGGCCGCCGCCGACTTCGTCGTCGACCGTCTCTGAGCCTCGGCGGTACGCCGCCACGAGGTTGTCGGTGCCGCCTCCTACAGTCGTGGGCGTGGACCTGCGCGACGCCTTCGCCCTGGCCGAGGACCTCCTCGAGCACCACGGGCTCACCGACTGGACCGTCACCTTCGACGGCGCCAAGAAGCGGGCCGGCATCTGCCGGTTCGGGCCGAAGGTGCTCGGCCTGAGCGCCCCGCTGACCACGTTGCACTCCGACGACGAGGTGCGCGACACCGTCCTGCACGAGATCGCCCACGCGCTGGCCGGCCCGCAGCACGGTCACGACGAGGTCTGGCGCGCGATCGCGGTCCGCATCGGCTGCAGCGGCGAGCGCTGCGTCTCGCCCGACGCACCGCGGGTCGAGCCGCCCTGGCTCGGCACCTGTGCGGGCGGCCACACCTCCGGCCGCCACCGCCGGCCCGAGCGCGTGATGACCTGCGGCGAGTGCTCGCCGACCTTCGACCTGGCCCACGTCTTCAGCTGGACCCACCACGGCCGGCCCGCCGTGATGCACCCCAACTACGAGGCCGAGCTCGCCCGGTTGCGCGCCGGCCGCGGGTTGGTGGTGCACCGCGTCGGCACCCGCCTGCGGATCACCGCGCCCGGCGAGTTCGAGGGTCGCGTCGGCAAGGTCGTCAAGCTCGGCCGCACCAGCTATCACGTGCGCAGCGGCCGGACGCTGGTGCGGGTGCCGTTCGCGCTGGCCGAGCGGGTCCGCTGAGCTTCAGCAGCTCAGTCGTAGGAGCCGACCAGCGTGGGCCGCGCCTCGACTGCCTGCAGCGCCACCGGGTCGCCGGCGATCGTCACGGTGCCGGGCACCCGCTGCCAGGCACCGCCACCCACCCGCCAGTCAGCGGCGTACGTCGTGTCGACGCTGGGCGCGTAGGTGCCGGTCCGCTGGTAGTCGTGGGTGACCTGCAGGTCGGGGTACGGCGCCCCCGGGGAGGTGGTGGTGAGGGGGTCGCCGTCGTCGAAGCGCCAGGTGAACTGGGCTGCGAACACCCGCAGCTGCACCCGCTGGCCGAGCAGGGTCAGGGTGCGGGTGAACGGCGCGCGCTCGGTGAGGAAGTTGGTGTCGAAGTTGACGAGGGTGCGGCCGTTGGGTGGTTGGACCTGGAGAACGGATTTCGGCAGAGGCAACCGGGCGAAAGCAGCCATGACTATGTCGGGAGTGACAGAGGGCTGATCGGAGGCCAGACAGGTCTCCGGGTCGAGGTCAAGGAGAGTCGCGGACGTGAGACACACAGCCAAGTCAACGGTCGAGACCACGGCAGCGACGGGGCTCGGCCCGTTGTCAGTCTGGTCTTCCACCCCGCCGTCGCAGACCTTGACGAGAGAAGACACCAACACGAGGTGGACGTATCGGACCTGCTCCACGTACCTGCAGGCTGCCGCAGCCTCGGGAGTGCTGTACGGGCTCACGAGTAGAGCAATCACAGACGCGAGCGCAAGCATTAACCGCCTCATGACAGAAAGGTCAGTTCCGCTACTAGCCACTGGGCGCCGACTCGTTCAACCCGCCAGTCGAGAAGGAAATCGTCAGCTGCTTCGTTCTGGGGCTGTGCGCCTGACTCCGGAACGATGACGCCGGATCCCGACTTGATGAACGTGGCGATCGTGCCGGTAGTGCCGAAACCCGGCTTTCGTTTTGCTCGCGCGACTCGCCATCCGCTGCTGTCGATAGACCCACCGCGTGAATAGATCTTCGAGATGCCGTCGATCAACTGGCTGCACTGGAGACAGGCTTCGGTGCTCAGCTGCCTCAACGGATCCATGTCGCCAGTTGAGGATGCTGTGTTGAAGGCCTTCACCCACGCCCGCACCGTCTCCTCCGGCGAGAGCACCACCGGCGCCTGCGTCGGTGTGGCCGTCACCGACGTGGGCGCCTCGGTCGGCTCGGAGGTGAGCGCGGTGGCCGGGGTCGTCGGCGCCAAGCTCGGCCCGGCCCCCGGCTCGGGGTCACCGGTGCACCCCGAGATCGTGACGGCCAGGAGGAGGGCCCCCATGGCCCGGCGTCGTCGTGTCATCCCCACGCCCCTTCCGAGAGTGCCCGAGAGTGAGAAGTAGCCCGACGGTACCCGCGCGCACCGGTCGCGCGACAGACCCTCGACCTCACCTGTGGACGACGGTGGTGTGGTGGCCCGGTCGGGGCCGCGCTGGCGTTGGACGCCTCTCCCCAGCGCCCGATCTGGCCCTACCGTGGCCCGATGACCGACCAGCAGTGGCCGCCGTACGACCCCGGCGGGGCCGAGGAGGCCGAGGGGGAGACGTCGTCGCGGGGGCAGGAGTCCACGTCCACGCCGGGCAGCGCCGTCCCCTACGGCCCGCCCTCCGTGCACCAGCCGACGCGCAGTCGGCGGCGCAGCGGGACGGCAGTGATCGCCGCGATCGCGGTGCTCGCCGCCGTGGCTGCGGCTGCCCTCTACGTCGCTGGGAACGACAGCGGGGGCACCGACACCGGCACCGACGGGGACAGCCCCGTCGACCCAGCCGTGCCTGCGGTGCCCGCGGTGCCGGCCGTCGAGGAGCCACCGGACGTGCTGTCGCTCGACGGCTATGCCGACCTGGTCGCGGCGACCGAGGAGCGCACCGGCACGACCACGGTCTTCGAGGCGGTGCTCTATCCCGAGTACGCTGTGGTCGACGTCCCGGTCGACGACCGGACCGCGCGCCAGCAGTCGCTGTACTGGGACGGCGACTTCGACGAGTTCGGCCCCAAGGGCACCGCGACGGCGGAGCGCGTCGACCTCGGCGCGGTCGACCCGGCAGTGCTCCTCCGGTTGGTCGCCAGGGTCCAGAAGCTGGTCGAGGGCCCGACGACGTCCTACGTGATCATCCGCGGGAGGTCGACGGTCCTCGACGAGGACGGCGCCCGGATCCTGGCTTACGCGACCAACGCGTTCAACGAGACCGCCTACCTCGCCGCGCGCCTCGACGGCACCGTCGTACGACGCATCACCCCCTGACGCCTGGACGATGCGCGTCAGGGCGGCTCAGAGGGCGTACAGGTAGCGGCTGGTCGGCACCAGGTCGAGGTCCCGGTCGGCGCCGAAGCGCGCGACGCTGGTCATCATCCGGGTCATCCGGTCCGCGAGCTCGGCGTCGTCACCGCCGCTGCCGAAGAAGGCGTGCAGGTCGGTGATGCCGGCGCTCGGGAAGAGCTCCTCGACGAGCGCGGCGACGGGGGCGAACCCCTCGGGCAGGTCGGCCGGGTCGGTCACCGGTGCCACGACGACGTTCTGCAGGTAGCCGAAGGTCCCCTGGGTGGCGATGGCGACGGGGGTGTGGTCGACCAGCCAGCGGTGGCGCCACTCGGCGACGTCGAGCTCGGCCGGACGGCGCAGCACCGCGATGTTGGCGAGAGCGTCGACCCGCGTGCCGTCCCAGGTCTCCGGCGGGTCGATCGGGCGCCGTTCCTCGACCTCCCACCCGGCCACGGCCGTCGCAGACGTCAGCGAGGTGAGCACCGCCGACACCGCCGACGCGTCCGCGGGCTCCGCCGTCGTCCACGCGCTGACCACGGCCTCGACCGGGGCCGCTCCGGTCGAGATCCGCATCGCGGCGGCGACCGGCTCGTCGTCGACGTTGACCTGCAGCCGCGACACGCCGACGCCCGCCAGGGCGCTCCGCAGGTCGGGGGAGCGCAGCGCGGCGGGGTCGGCGCCCCAGAGCGCATACATCAGCTTGCGGGTCACGGGCCCAAACTAGTGCTCAGACGGAGCGGTAGACCTCGACGGTCCGCTCGGCGATCGCGTCCCAGCTGAACGACGCGGTGGCGCGCTCGCGCCCGGCCCGCCCGTACGCCGCCGCGCGGTCGGGGTCGGTGACCAGCGCGGTGAGGGCCTCGGCGAAGTCGGCGACGTAGCGGTCGGGGTCGAGCGGGGTGCCGGTGCCGTCGCTGGCCTGCTCGATGGGCACCAGCGAGCCGGTCTCGCCCGGCACGACGACCTCGGGGATCCCCCCGGTGGCAGTCGCCACCACGGCGGTCTCGCAGGCCATGGCCTCGAGGTTGACGATGCCCAGCGGCTCGTAGATCGAGGGGCAGGCGAAGACGGTCGCGGCGGTGAGCAGCGCGATCACGTCGGCGCGCGGCAGCATCTCGGCGATCCACACGACCCCGGTGCGCGTGGCGGCCAGCGAGTCGACCAGACCCCGCACCTCCGCCTCGATCTCGGGGGTGTCGGGAGCCCCGGCGCACAGCACGACCTGCACGTCGGGCGGCAGCGCGGCGACCGCGCGCAGGAAGAGCGGCAGGCCCTTCTGGCGGGTGATCCGGCCGACGAACACGACCGAGGGGCGGTCGGGGTCGACGCCCAGCTCACGCACCCGGTCGGGCGCCGGCGTCGGACGCCACAGCTCGGTGTCGATGCCGTTGTGGACCACCTGCACCTTGGCCGGGTCGATCGCGGGGTAGGAGGCCAGCACGTCGTCGCGCATCGCCGCCGACACCGCGATCACCGCGGCCGCCGCCTCGTACGACGTCTGCTCGACCCACGACGAGACGGCGTACCCGCCGCCGAGCTGCTCGGCCTTCCACGGTCGTAGCGGCTCGAGGGAGTGGGCGCTGACCACGTGCGGCACGCCGTGCAGCAGCGAGGCGAGGTGACCGGCCATGTTGGCGTACCAGGTGTGGGAGTGGACCAGGTCGGTGCCGGCGCAGCCGTCGGCGATCGCCAGGTCGACCCCGAGGGTGCGCAGCGCGGCGTTGGCCCCGGCGAGCTCGGCGAGGTCGGCGTACGACGACGTCCCGGCCTCGTCGCGGGGTCCGCCGAACGCGTGGACCCGCGTGTCGACGTCGCCGCGGGCGCGCAACGCCCTGACCAGCTCGGCCACGTGGACCCCGGCACCGCCGTACACGGACGGCGGATATTCCTTGCTCAGCACGTCGACCCTCACGCGGAGCAACCTATCCGGTTAACGTGACGGTCATGAGCCACCGCAAGAAGGTCCTCGCCATCGTGCTCGCCGGTGGGGAGGGCAAGCGGCTGATGCCGTTGACCGCTGACCGCGCCAAGCCGGCCGTGCCGTTCGCCGGCATCTACCGGCTCATCGACTACGCGCTCTCCAACGTGGTCAACTCGGGCTACCTGCAGGTCGTCGTGCTGACGCAGTACAAGTCGCACAGCCTCGACCGTCACGTGACCCAGACCTGGCGGATGTCGACGCTGCTCGGCAACTACGTGACGCCGGTGCCGGCCCAGCAGCGCGTCGGCAAGCACTGGTACCTCGGCAGCGGCGACGCGATCTACCAGTCGCTCAACCTGATCAAGGACGAGAAGCCCGACATCGTCGTCGTCGTGGGTGCCGACCACGTCTACCGGATGGACTTCTCGCAGATGGTCGCCCAGCACGTCGAGTCCGGGGCGGCCTGCACGGTCGCCGCGATCCGGCAGCCCATCGAGATGGCCGACCAGTTCGGCGTCATCGACGTCAAGCCCGACTCCCCGCGCCAGATCCGGGAGTTCCTCGAGAAGCCCACCGACCCGGTCGGTCTGCCCGACAGCCCCGGCGAGGTGCTGGCCTCCATGGGCAACTACGTCTTCGACGCCGACGCGCTCGTCGAGGCCGTCACCCGCGACGCCACGACCGACGGCTCCAAGCACGACATGGGCGGCGACATCGTGCCGTCCTTCGCGCGCCGCGACCTCGCCGGCGTCTACGACTTCAAGGACAACGTGGTGCCCGGCTCCAACGACCGCGACCGCGGCTACTGGCGCGACGTCGGGACCCTGGCGTCCTACTACGCCGCCCACATGGACGTCGTCTCGCCGCTCCCGGTCTTCAACCTCTACAACTTCGACTGGCCGATCTACACCTCCTACGGGCCCCAGCCCCCGGCCAAGGTCGGCGCCGGTGACGGCGTCGCGGCGACCGTGGACGACGCCGTGCTCGCGCCGGGCGTCGTGGTCAGCGGCTCGACCGTGCTGCGGTCGGTGCTGTCGCCGTCGGTCTACGTCGCCCCCAACGCGACCGTCGACGGGGCGGTGCTGATGAACGGCGTCCGCATCGGCGCCGGCGCCACGGTCCGCAACGCGATCCTCGACAAGAACGTGGTCGTCCCCGACGGTGCGCGCGTCGGCGTGGACCACGAGGAGGACCTCGCCCGCGGCTTCGTCGTCGAGGACGGACTCACGGTGCTCGGCAAGGACCAGCCCTTCCCGGCCTGACGCGCTAGTCGAGGACCCCCGCCACCCGCGCCGGCTCGGCGTACGCCGCGGCGAGGGTCTCGACCGTCTCGTGGGCGTTGAGCCCGCTCGGGTTGGGCACCACCCACAGCTCGCTGGTGCCCCACGGCTCCGGTTGGCGCCCCATCACCGCCTTGGGCGCCGCAAACGCCGTGCGGTACGCCGTGATCCCGGCGATCGCGACGACGGTCGGCGTACGTCGCCCGACCAGGTCGCGCAACCGCCGTCCGCCCTCGCGCAGCTCGGTGGGGGTGAGCTCGGAGGCCTTGGCGGTCGCCCGGGGCGCGACGTTGGTGATGCCGATGCCGCGCGAGCGCAGGTGGTCGCGGTCGGCGTCGGTCATGCCGGCGGCCGGGTCGATCCGGTGCGCGAGGATCCCCGCGGCCAGCAGCGCGGGGTAGAAGCGGTTGCCCGGGTAGGCGAAGTGGGTGCCGGTCGCCGCGGTCCACAGCCCCGGGTTGATGCCGACGAACAGCAGCCGCAGCGGCACGTCGTCCGGCGGGAGCAGGTCGGGCACCTCGGCGTCACGGAACGACTCCAGCTCGGCACGCGTGAACCCCACGCGCACAGCCTGCCGGAACCCCGCGCGGCCCAGTAACGTCGGACCACCATGCGACGTCCTCTCGGTGCCATCCCGTCCTCGTTCCTCGCGGCGCTCCTGGTGCCGCTGCTCCTCGTGGGGTGCGGCGACGACGGTGACGACGGCTCCTCGACGGCGAGCGACCCGACGACGTCCACGCCCACCTCGGAGTCCGTGCCCCCGACCTCCCCACCCGGGACCGGCGGCGACACGGACGAGCCCACCAAGAGCCCGCCGCTGACCCCTGGCGGCGTGCCCTTCGAGCTGCGCGAGATGGTGAGCGTCACCGTGGGCCGCGGGGTCGCCTCCCCGGAGGCCGTCGCGCTCACGACACCCGCTGAGGTCGACGCCTTCACCGCGCCGTTCTCCGGCCAGCTCGCCGACGAGGTGCGCGCGGCGGTGGCCGCCGAGCCGGCCGGTGCGGGGGAGACCCTCTACGGTGCGGTCGTCGCCGACGGCTGCGACGTACCGCCCGGCGTCGACGTCACCGAGTCCGCCGAGGGCTACGCCATCGTCGGTCTCAAGGTCGCCGACCCGCTGCCGGAGTGCTTCGCCCCGGTCACCTCGGTGGCGATCGTCGCGATCAGCGGGTGACGGTGAGGGTGGGTTGTCAGGGAGTCCTGGCCCTTGTCAGGGGTTGCATCCCCTGACAACGGCCGGAATCCCCGGTCAGCCGGTGAATTTTCCCTCCGCCCTCCCGCCAAACCTCAACGAGGCTTGCGGTACCTGATCGCGATCGCGTTGGCGACCGACCGGGCGAACCCGTCGGACGGGGTGTTGACCACCCGCAGCGCGCCGCGGCGACGGGCGACCATCGTCGAAGACCCGCCCCCGTCGAGGTTGAGCGCCTCGTCGGCGCCGAGCTCGATCATCGCGTCGGCCATCTCGACCATCGTGTAGCCCCGGCTCGACGACGACCGGCCGTCGACGACCAGCAGCAGCAGGGTCTTGGTGTCCCGGTCGATGCCGATCGCCGTACGGGGGTGCATCTCGCGGTCGTCGACCACGGAGATCAGACCGTCGCGCACCAGGAACTGGTTGCCGGTGATCGCCATGCGGGGCTGCCCGTCGACGTACGACGCCACGGTGGCGCGCGAGCCGCGCTTCATCGCCGCGAGCCGTCGGGCGCCGTCGCCGCGCCCGACCAGCAGGGTGCCCCGGAAGGCCCGGTCGTCGGGCAGGCGGGTGCCGGTGAACTCCACCCGGCCGTCGAGCACCTGCACGATCCGGACGCCGCGGCGCTGCCCCTCGGTCCAGGTGTAGCCCGACGCCTGGCCCCAGGCGGGCGTGTAGGCACCGACCTGGTCGGGCTTGACGTTGGGCGAGTTGACCGACGAGATCGCGATGCCGGGGTGCTCGCGCACGCGGACATGGGTGGCCAGCGGCCCGATGTCGGGCCAGCCGCCGCGACCGAAGGAGAACGCGGAGTTCCACCCGGCGAGCCGGCCGTGCAGCAGCCCGCGCCGACGGTCGCGGCCCAGGCCGAGCGGCGCGCCCGTGCGGCCGATGTCGAAGAAGTCGCCGTTGACGCCGGCCACGGCGCCGTCGCGGGCCACCATCGTCGCGACGGGGGCGGTGCGGCCGACACGGCCGGGGTCGGCGTAGTCGACGGTGAGCCCGGCCGTGCGCCACCGCACGCTCATCAGCGAGGCGTGGACCGGCCCGCGGTTCGTGCGCTCGTCCCACGTGGTCACGGTGACGCCCGGCACGACCCGGAAGCGTCGGGGCGCGCTGGGCGGACGCCGGTCGCGCAGCAGCGGGGCCAGCTCGCGGGCGGCGGGGCCGACCACGCCGTCGCTGGTCTGGGG
>CALRVO020000006.1:0-25549 GCA_943371595.1 Sphingomonas paucimobilis | reverse complement strand
CCCACTACCGGGTCACCGGCATGCCGACCATGCACGTCTTCGTCCACGGCGAGCTGGTCCGCTCCATCGTCGGCGCCCGTCCCAAGCGCGCGATCCTGCGCGAGCTCGCCGACGTCATCGGCTCCGACGCGAACGCGGGCCGCTGAGGCCACCCGGCCACGACCGGGTGGTCTGGCTCATCGACGATCCAGCTCTGATCCGCGCCGGGGTGCTGATCGCCACCGGGAGGCTCGACCCTGAGGTGAGCCTGGGCGTGGACAACTCGGGCGAGGGAGCGGGCGTGGCGAGAGCAGACGGGCCAGCCCTGACGGCCCAGGGAGACGACGCGAGGTCGACGTTGCTCGGGCGCTAGCCCACTTTCCACGACGTTCGGCTGGAGCTCCACCCTCCTCAACGTGCCCGTCCCCGCCGCCGCGCAGTCGGATCGAAGTGACACCGCACCGACCCGCCCTACGCTCGGTCCATGGCCGACCGCAAGCTCGCCCTCGTCACCGGCAGCACGTCCGGCATCGGAGAGGCGGTCGCACGACGTCTGGCCCGCGACGGGATGCACGTCATCGTCCACTCAGGACGCAGTCGCGATGCTGGCGAGCGACTCGCTGAGGAGCTCGACGGCACCTACGTGCAGGCCGACCTCAGCGATGCTGATGCCGCCGCCACGTCTTTCGGCGAGACTCTCGACCGGTGGGGCCGACTGGACCTCTTGGTCAACAACGCCGGTATCAGCTGGCCCATCCCCCACGCCGAGATGTCCGCCGCTCCGCCGGAGGTCTGGCGACGGATCCTCGAGGTGAACCTGATCGCCCCGTGGGCACTCACCAGCGCAGCACAGCCGCACTTGGCGCGCGCCCGCGGCTGCGTGGTCAACATCACCAGCCACGCCGGTGTCCGGCCGAAGGGCTCCTCCGTGCCGTACGCGGCCAGCAAGGCGGCTCTCAACCACGTGACCCGGTTGCTGGCTGTCGCACTCGGTCCGGACGTACGGGTCAACGCCGTGGCTCCTGGCCTGGTGGACACGCCCATGACGGCTTCGTGGACCCAGGCCCAGACGTTGTGGCGACAGGAGGCTCCGATGCGGAGGGCCGCGACGCCCGCGGACGTGGCCGACATGGTGGCCACGCTGGCGTCACACGACTACGTCACCGGTGAGGTGATCGTCCTGGACGGCGGTCTCAACCTCACCTGACCGCGGCTTGAAGCCGCGGTGCCACGTGTGAGGTTGTTGTCTCCGAGGACTGGCGGCCCGTCCGCCCGAGGGCGAGCGGTCGATCCAGGCCGAGGTGTGCTCGGTCGAGGAGACGGGCGCCGGCGGAACCGTCATCCGGACGGTCGACGACGGCTGGGCACCTCGTACGCCGCCGAACGCGCTCGCGTGCCGCTACCGAGTCGTCGTCCAAGCCGCCGTAGCGCACAGAGCCGCGGCGAGCGCCGTGAAGGCGAAGGCGACATCCACCCCGTACAGGTGGGTGATCGTTCCGGCGAGGAGGGCGTACATGGGTGTCAGCCACGCCGCGGTCGTCCTGTAGATCGACACGATGGACGGCAGCCGGTGTGGAGGTGCATGCGCTTGCACGTGAGCCACCACCATCACGTGCCATCCACTGTTCGCGGCGCTACCGACAAGAGCCATCGCAAGCACGGGCGCGAGGTTCGCGGTGGAGGCGAAGACCGCGAACTCCGCAGCGATCAGCGCAGTGGCTGCGAGCGATGCGGCACGGAAGGTGAGGCGCCGCGAGATGGCGGGTGCCGCGGCGGTCGCTGCGAGGCCACCCACAGCCAAGCTGGTGGTGATCGACGCAAGGGTCAGCACGCCGCCGTCCAGCGTCTCCGCGGCAAGGAAGATCATCAGCTCGGCCGAGCCTGACGCGAGTGCAGTGACCACGACCGACAGCGCCAGCAGCGGAGCCCAGTCCCGTGCTCCAGAACCGATGAGCCAGCGGATCGTCGGGGCCACGTGGGCCGATCGCCGAGGCGACGAGGCGCCACGAGATGCGGTCAGGTGGGCCGAGTCCGATCCTCGGTCGCCATCCGTCACCGGACCGGGTGCGGTGGCGTGGACGACCAAGCGATCGCGGGGCCGACAACCAGCCGTGCTGATGCACCCGAGGGCCGACGCATGCGCCACGACCGCGATGCTCCACGGCAACCAAGGGGCGATTCCGAGAAACACCCCTCCGAGAGGAGGGGCGACGAGAAAAAGGACCGCGATCACGGGTACCTGGATCCGCGAGTTCGCACGTGTCAGGTCCTCCTTCGGCACTGTCATGGCCACGGCAACGGTGGCCGCCAGGTCCTGAAGGGGTGACGCGAGTGCCATGACGCCTCCCGCGACCAGCAGCTGCACGAGGGACGGAAGTCCGTGCCAGCTCGCGATCGTCAGCACGCAGGCCGCCGCCCCCTGGAGCGCGGCTCCCAGGATGAGGCTGTTCCACGTTCCGAGCCCGCGAACGACGCGCTGCGCCAGGGGACCGAGCGCCAGCCATCCACTGTGGGGAAGCAGCGACAGGAGCGCCACCTGCCGTGCATCCGTGGTCACTTGGTAGGCGAGGTAGGGGAAGACCACGACGGACATGCCTGCACCAAGTGCCGAGAGCACCGCACTCCAGCGCAGCACGTGGAAGTCGTGTGGCCATGGTGGCGTGGGCTGGCGGCCCGCTTGTGGCTTGCTCCCCCTCAGCAGCCTCACCGCGACGGGGGACGAGCCGCACGCGCGTGCGCGGGCTTCGAGCCCGAGTGATCCTTACGCGGCGGGTGTGGCCGGAGCATCGCGAAGTCGCCTTCCGAGACGATGTCCCCGCCTTCCCAGGGGATCGGGAACCGGAAGCGCGGATGATCCAGGACGAGGGTCTGGAACTCGCCGCGTTCCCCACACGGGTCCACACCCGGAGGTAGCGCTTCTGCGAAGGACGCGTCGAAGGGCTTCCCGAGCAGTTCGAGCGCCAGTACGCGCGTGTCCACTGACACGACCACCGCAGCGATACCAGTCTCGACGATCTGGTCGCGGCGGCCGGCCGTGTCGGACGTCCATCCGGGGAAGTGGGCGCGGAAGCCTGCATGCTGCAGTGCAGCCTCACGGCCTGCGCGGAGCTCTTCCAGGTTCAGATCACCGAAGTCGACACATGCACTCGGGGAGAACTGGCTGACTGCCTCGCGCATGCGCTCTGCGTACAACGACGGGTCCCACGGACTCGGGATCGCAACCGCGATCGCTGGCAGACCGAGACTGTCGGCCTGAGCCAGAGCGACATCGAGAGGTACCTGGGTGTGCGGGAGGTGCCTGGTGCTCTCGTCGTACGTGGTCAGCAGCGCATCGTGGTGCTCATCAAGCACGAAGGCGGCGTCCTTGCCGCCACTCCAGGAGAGGATGCGGCAATAACCTGGCACTGAATCTCTCCTTGAACTGTCCGGACTGGCGTGCTGGTGAGGAACAGCGAGCGAGTGGCCTCTCACCCGCGAGCGGCACAAGAGCGCCATCTCCTGCGCGGACAGAGTCACCGACGCCACTGGACCACTGCTGCGATCTTGCTGCGATGCGACGCCACGCCCGGTTCGAACCCGCCGTGCCGATGCTCCTGCACGGCGCCGTAACTGGCCCTGCGGGCGCTGGCGCACCCTCGAGCAGCCCGGTCCCAGCACCGTCGCAGCGTGGTGCCCGACAGTCAGTTCCGTGATGACCTCATCGGCGCCGGGCCCGCCCTCTGAAGCGACCCATGCTGGCCGGGGCCGCCTGGGTGTGACCCAGGGTGCCGCACTGACGCTCGGCGCCGTACTCGGCACCGGCGTGATCTCGCTGCCCGCACTCGCCGCGCAGGAGGCCGGTCCAGCTGCGCTCGTCGCGTGGTTCGGCCTGGTGCTGGTGTCGATCCCCCTGGCCAGTACCTTCGCCGCGCTCGGCGCGCGCTACCCCGACGGGGGAGGCGTCGCGACCTACGCCCGCCGCGCCTTCGGCCACCGTGCGGCCACCGTGACAGGCTGGTGCTTCTACTTCGCGATCCCGCTCGGCATTCCCGGTGCCGCCGGCTTCGCAGGTGCGTACGTCGCCGACAGCGTCGGTGGTGGTCGACAGACGCAGCTGATCACGGCCGCGCTACTGATCGGCACGGTCGCCATCATGAACTGGTACGGGGTGCGTGTCTCCGGCCGGTTCCAGGTGGTCGTCGCCGCCGGGCTGGCCGTGCTGCTGATGGTCGCGACCTCCGTCTCGCTCCCACACGCGAGCATCGCCAACCTGACACCGTTCGCGCCCCACGGCTGGACCGCGATCGGCAGAGCGGCAGCGCTCCTGATCTGGGCGTTCGCCGGCTGGGAGGTCGTGACGTCGCTGTCGTCGGAGTACCGCGATCCGGCGCGCGACATCCCCCGAGCGACGGCGATCGCGCTCGTGACGGTGGGAGTGATGTACCTCGGCGTGGCCTTTGCCACGGTGAGCGTTCTCGGTGACAACGCCAGCACGGCCCCGCTCTCCGACCTGCTGGTGCTCGGCTTCGGCGAACCCGCCCGGGGGGTGACAGCGGGTGTCGCCGTGCTGCTGTCCCTGGGAGCGATGAACGCCTACGTCGCCGGCAACGCCAGGCTGGGCGCCGCGCTCGGCCGCGACGGCTCGCTGCCGCGGTGGTTTGCACGAGGCTCCTCGGCTGACGAGGTACCCCGCCGCTCGCTGGCGGTCGTGACTGCCAGCAGTCTCCTCACCCTGCTGTGGGTGGCCGTTGCTGGCGCGGCGATCGAGAGCACCATGCTGCTCGTCACTGGCGCTGTGGCTCTGGTCTACGTGATTGGTACGGCCGCCGCACTGCGGCTGCTCCCTCGCGGCAGCTGTGTCCGATGGGGAGCGGCGATCGCCTTCGCCGCGTCGCTGCTGCTCCTGTCGCTGACCGGAACGCACCTGCTACCTCAGCTCATCACCGGAGCAGCGGCCCTGGCATGGACGGCACGCTCGGGCAGGAGCCGCTTGTCCCACCGGTCGGAGATGGTCTGAACGAGATACCTGCCCACCACACACCCCGAGGTCGTCGTGTGCCGCACTGCCGGCGGGCTCCGCGCACCTCGACGTCGTCCGCGATCAGATCCTCACCTCGAGGGGCCGAAGGCGCTCCCATCTCAGACCAACGTCCTGGCCCGATCCGGTATCACCCTCGCTACCAGGTGCTGATCGCCGACGGCAACCACGACCAGATGGCCCCCTCGGTGCGCTCCGAGCACCACGAGGAGTCCGCCCCCGTCGTCGCCACGTTCCTCGCAGACTGACGTCGGCGCATCCGCGCCGACCGCTCACAGCTCCCGGATGAGCCTGGTGGCCTGGGACCCGAGGTCGACCAGGTGCCGCACCAGGTCGTCGCGACCGAGAGCCAGCTCACCGCGCAGCCACATCGCGACGACCTCGGTGGTGCCGCCGACCACGACGTGCACCAGGAGCCGGGCTGCCTCGCGGTCGCGCTCCGCGGCCGCGAGGAGGTCGAGGAACTGACCGACGAAGCCGTCGACGGCGAGGTCCCTCGCCGCCCGCAGACCGGCGTGGCCCGGCGACTCGACGTACATCCGGGCGACGCGCGGGTCGTCGAAGACCCGCAGCACCGCGCGGACCGCCGCTTCCTGCAGGGGCTCGATCGGGCCGTCCCAGGCCGGAGCCGTCGCGGCGATCTCGGTCGTGACCCGCTGCAGCGACTCCGTCAGCGTCTGGCCGAGCAGGTCGTCGAGGGTCGAGAAGCCCTCGTAGAAGTAGCGCTTGGAGACCGAGGCCCGCTCGCACACACCGCCGACGGTCAACGAAGCGACGCCCCCCTCACCCACCAGGTCGAGCGCCGCCTGCACCAGCCGGCGCCGGCGCTCGGCCGTGCGGTCGGACGCGCTCGTCCCGGCGTACGGGCGGCCGGACGACGCCGCGGTGCTCTCCACCTCCCCATCCTGGCATCCGCGTTCCCGACCCTGGTCGGCGACCAAGTGAAACTGCTACGGTGCAGTTCCACTTAGTCGACGGGAGCCTCCGATGGTCTGCTGCGTAGCCGCGATCCTGCTGCTGTCCCTCGCGGCGCGGGCCGTACGGGCAGCGACCCCGTGGCGTTCGACGAACCCGCGGACACCGGTGATGCCACCGCCGGCGAGGCGCCCCCTCACCACGGGCGGGCCCGGCCGGTGACCGACACCTCCCTGCTCCTCGGACGACGCGTCGCGCTGCGGCTGCTGCCGCACGCTCCTGCGCTGCTGGCGCCGGTGACGCGCTCGGTCCTGCGCCGCGTCGCCCTGGCGTACGCCGTCCTGTGGGCCTGCGGGGTCGGCCTGGCCGTCGCCGGGCCCGGTCCGCTCGCCACCGCCGGCGCGGGCCTCCTCCTGCCGGGCGGCGGTCACCTCGCCCACGGGCACGTGCTCCACGCGGGCGTGGCCCTCGCGGCGTTCGGCCTGTCCGTGCTGCTGTGGTGGATGGTCGGCGCCTACGTCCTGCCCCTGCTGACCTGGGCGGTGACGCTCGGGTCGGCGACCTGGAGCCACCACCACGGCGCGCCCGGGACGACCCACCTCGTCGTGGCGGCCGGCGTCGTACCGGTGGGGAGCGTCGCCCTCCTCGCCGTGCACGCCGTGCGCCACCGTGCGCAGGTCGCGCGGGCCCGGTCGCTCAACCGCGAGCTGGCCGAGGTCGAGGTGTTCCGGACCGCGGTGCCGTCGTCGTCCCGGCTGCCGGTCGGTGAGGCCTCGGCCGACGACCTCGCCCACCTGCGGCTGGCGCTCGACCTGGCCCTGCAGCCGCTTGACTCCTTCGCCGGGTTCGACCGGCGCGACCAGTTCCGCGAGGCGGCGCTGCGCTACCAGCTGTGCATCCTCGGCTACGCCCTCGCGACCTTCCGCTACACCCACGCCCCGGCGTGGTCGGGCGCCCTGGGCGACGCGCAGGCCCGGGCGATCCTCAAGACCGGTGACCGACGGGTGTGGGGCTACTGGGCGCTCGAGAACGCCTGGGGCCGCTTCTCGACCGGTCGCGACCCCGTCCGCAACCGCGACAACGTGATGCTCACCGGCTGGCAGGGAGCGGCGGTCGGCATGTTCGAGTCGCTCGAGGACGACCGCTTCTCGCAGCCGGGCGCCCTGACCTACACGTGGTCCGAGCGCGAGCGGTACGCCCACGACTTCCACAGCCTCGCTGCGTCGGTCCACCGCAACATGCGCCGGTCCGACTTCACGCTGTTCTCCTGCGAGCCGCGCTGGATCTACCCGGTCTGCAACACCTTCGGCGCCAACACCCTGGTGATGCACGACCGCCTGCACGGCACGTCCTGGTTCGCCGAGCTCGAGCCCGCGCTCCGGCGCTCGTTCGAGCAGGAGTTCCAGCGCCCCGACGGCCGGCTGATCGGCGTGCGCAACGAGACGCTCGGGCTGTCGTGGAACATCTGGGCCAGCGACGGGGTCCACCTCCCCACGACGTACTGGATGAACGCCTTCCTGCCCGACCTCGCCGAACGCGCCTGGTGGCTGACCCGCGAGAAGACCCTGCGCCGCGACGGCGACCGGTTCGTCCTGCCGCGCACGGCGGCCAACCGCTGCGACGTCGGCACCTACACGTTCGGCAGCGACTCCTTCGCCCAGACGTTCCTGTCGCTGACGGCCCGCGAGCTCGGGGACCACGAGGTCGCCGACGCGGCGTTCGCGCAGGTCCACGACCAGGAGCCGCGGGAGCAGGTCGGCGGCGCCGCGCGCTACGCAGGGCTATCGACCCAGGGCAACCTCTACTCCCTCATCGCCCGCTTCGGTCGCCACTCCGGCACCCGCGACCTCATCGGCGCCGGCGTCCCCGAGGCGTGGCGCACCGGCCCGCGGCTCGCCGACGCGGCCTACCCCGAGGTGCTCGTCGCACGCGCGGTCACCGACGGCGCCGACCTCGACCTCGTGCTGCACCCCGGCGACGGACCCATCCGCGCCGACCTCGTGCTCGACCGCCTCGTCCCGGGACGCGACTACCGAGTCACCGGCGCCGACCTCGCCAGCCGCGGCCGGGTCCGCGCCGACCACCTCGGGCGCGCGGTGGTGCAGGTCGACCTCGGCGGACGCACCGCGGTCCACGTGGGGCCGGCATGAGCACGCCCCTGTCCGGCCGCCGGCCCGGGCTCGCGGTGTCGCGCCGCATCGCCCGCCTCGACCCGGTCAAGGACGCCGACGAGGTCGCCCGGCTCTCCCTGGTCGTCCTTCACGGCAACGCCGCGCTGACCTACGCGCTGTTCACGGTCGCGTTCATGAAGCAGGTCGCGGTGCCGACCATGGCGCGCATCCTGCACCGCCGCGGCACCGGCGACATCGTGCGGTTCCCCGTGCGGCGCAACGACGACACGATCGTGTTCTTCGGACAGCTCCTCGACCACGGCCCCGACTCCGAGACCGGCGCCGCGTGGATCGAGCGGCTCAACGAGATCCACGCCCACTTCCCGATCCGCAACGACGACTCGCTCTACACCCTCGCCACGCTCGCGCTCGACCCGCACGCCCTCACGTCCTCGCTCGGGCGCTCGCCGTTCACCCCGGTCGAGCTCGACGCCCACTGGCACTTCTGGCGGGCCGTCGCCCGACGCCAGCACCTCACCGACATCCCCGAGACCCGCCACGGACTGGCGACCTGGGCCGCCGCCTACGAACGGGCCGAGTACGCCGCCAGCCCCGAGGGACGCGCCGTCACCGACGCCCTGGTCGACGCGTTCGCCGAGCGGGTGCTCCCGCGGCCGCTGCGCCCCCTCGCCATCGACATCATCTCGACCGTCAGCCCGCCCGCCCTGCGCGAGGTGCACGGCATGCCCGACCCCCACCCCGTCGTACGCCGGGCGGTGCGGGTGGCCGTGCGCGCCTACGTCACCTCGACCCCGGTCCGACCCGTGCGCCTCGACCGGTCGCTCGCCGACGACTTCGGCACCCGACGCTACGGCGTACGAGCGCCCGCCGAGGTGGGCTACCGCCGCGGCGCGCACTGACCGCCGCAGGGGGCTCTCAATCCGCAGCCTCCGCACCATCCGGTTGCGCCGTGCAGCTCGAGCGGAGCACGAGGCGGCATGACCGAGCGGCTGTGGGGTCTGAGCCTGCGGCCGTTGCTCGCCCCGCCACCACGGCTCGCCGACCTCGTTCACCAACCGCGTCATGTGGTCGAGGCATCTCGGGAACCCGCTGCCGGTTCCGGCGACGCTGAGCCCTCGTTCCGGGCATCGCGGGCCGGATCCTGCTGGGTCACACCTGGGTCGGGTCCCAGAACTCGCGCATCCAAGCAAGAGCACCGTCGGTCGTGAGTCCGAACCGGACGACGTAGTCCTGCTCGTACGGCGCGCCCGTGGCCCTGATCGTGCTCGATCCGTGCATCTCCAGCACGTACTCCTCGACGTCCTCGACCTTCCAGGCCCGCAGGTCGCTGAAGGTGAACTCGGTGAAGAACGCGAGGCCGTCGAAGTACCCGATGATGGCGTCGACACCCTCGAGCCGGGAGGCGGTGCCCACGCTGCCGGCGTAGGGGAACTCCAGGACCCCGTCGGGGTGCCAGCAGGTGCGCAAGGTCTCGAGCCCTCCTCCTGTCACGGCGGTGAGGTGGTCGAGGTAGACCTGGGGGACGGTGGTCATGCGGTCGCCTTCCGATCGGGGGTGAGGGTGGTGCGGGCCCACTGCGCGAGGCTGCGCGGCGGACGTCCGACGATGCGCTCGACGGTGTCGGTGACCCGGTCCTCGACCCCGTCACGCAACAGGTCCTCGAGACCGGCGAGGATCGAGGCGAACGCGGGATCCACCCCTGACGCGGCGATGCGCCGGGTGACCTCGCCGCGCGTGACGCGGTCGTGGACGATCGGGTGTCCGAGGGCGTCGCTCAGGACTCGGGCGACGTCGTCGTAGGACAGGGCCTCGGGGCCCGTGATGACGTGGTCGGTCTGGTGGGGCGCATCGATCAGCGCACGGACGGCGACCGCGGCGATGTCGTCGGCACTCACGAACGCGACGCGTCCGTCCTCGACCGAGGTCCGGAGCCGACCGGCGCGGGCGTCGTCGGCCATGTAGTGGTCGCGCTCGAAGTTCTGCATGAACCACGACGGCCGCAGCACCGCCCACTCGGGGGCGTGCTCGCTCAGGTGGGCGTGGACCCTGCCGACCCCCGGCGTGGTCTCGTCGATGACCGAGCTGCTGAGCAGGACGAACCGTCGGGCGCCGGCGTCCAACGCCGTGGCGATGAAGTCGGTCATCAGCGGCTCAGGGTCCGCCACCCCGACCGGCGGGAGCAGGTAGACGGCCCCGACGCCCTCCAGGACCCGGCGGTGGGTGGCGGGGTCGTCCCAGTCGAAGGACGGCGACGTGGAGCGGGACACCGGGCGGACGTCGACGCCTTCTGCGCGCAGACCTCGGGTGACGCGGGAGCCGGTGGTGCCGGTGGCACCGAGTACCAGGACAGTCATGGGTATGCGTTCCTCCTTCGTGCTCGGTCAGGACGCTCCGACCGTAGGCGAGACGGATACGTTCCGTCTAGTCCTGGACTAGGGTCGACCCATGGAGCCGAGCAACGAAGCCCCCGTCCGGCGTACCGGTCCGGTGCAGAGCGACGACGTCACGCACCTCATCCATCGCGCGGTCGTCGACGAGCTCGCCGACCACGGCCTCGGCGGCCTCACGATCGAGAACGTCGCGCGACGCGCCGGCGTGGGCAAGGCGACGGTCTATCGGCGCTGGACCTCGAAGCGGGAGATGGTCCTCACGGTCCTCACCCAGGTCGCCACCCGGGCTGACCTGTTCCCCGACACCGGCGGACTGGAGAGCGATCTGCGTGCGCTCCTGAGCAGCGCAGCCGACCACCTCCGAGACCACCGGGTGAGTCGCATCGTTCCTGACGTGCTGGCCGAGTCGGCGCGGGACCCGGACTTCGCCGCCGCTCTGCACGAGCGGATCGGGCTGATCCGCCGACACCGCGGCGCCGAGATGATCACCCGCGCCGTCGACCGGGGCGAGCTGCCCGCCCACGTGGACCTGGAGCTCGCGAGCGACCTGATCGCGGCTCCGCTGTACTGGCGGCTCAGCGTGACTCGACAAGCACTCACCACGACCGACCTTGACCGCCTCATCCAGATGACCATCAACGCGCTACGCACCTGACGGGAGCACCCCAGGTCCGGCGCCGCTCGTGCGTGGGTCCAGGAGGACGTGTGTCCACCCTCGACTCAGCCGAACGGGAGCTCAGGTGACAGCCCGACCAGCGACTGCCCGGTGGAGAAGTCCGTCGGGACCGACACGTGGTCGTGGAACATCAGCCACTCCCCGTCGACGAGCCTGAAACAGTTGGTCTGCCGGACCCACATGTCGACGCTCTGGCCGTGCATGACCCCGACCAGCCGCACCATGGCGCGGTAGACACTCAGGTCCTGGTTCGCCTCCACCTCCTCGCCGGCGAACTCGAGGGCCAGCTCCGACCATGCGTCGAAGAACGACACCCAGTTCGCGCGCCACATCGGCCCACCACGGAACTCGATCGGCGGCATCAGGTCGAAGGCGCTGAAGCCCTGACCGTCGACGTAGTAGGTCATCATCCCGTCGACGTCCTTGGTCTCGAACGTGGCCGCCCAGGATCGGACACGGTCGATGATCTGGTTCTCGATGGACGTCTCAGTAGCCATGTCAGGTGCACTCCTCGTTCGATGGTGGGACGACTTCCATCGTCCGGCCAGCGACCTCGGCCTGCCACGTCGCGATCATCCCGGTATGAGCACTACCCCCCAGCGACCCTGTTCGCGTCGGACCCGGGTACCGCCGCGCCGCAGACGAGCGCGTCGATCTTGACCACGTCGCTGGGCGACTCCGGGGTGTAGAGCACCAAGCTCAACCCGGGCGAACGGTCGACCGCGTAGGAGGAGTACCGCAAGTCCAGCTGGCCGGCGACCGGGTGCATCAGCCGCTTGGATCCCTCGCCGAGGATCCCGACGTCCTGGTCCCGCCACATGCGGCCGAAGTCTTCGCTGCGTAAGAGCAACTCGTCCAGCACCGCCTGGGAGCGCGAGCACGGGCCTTGACGCGAGACCTCGAGCCGGAAGGTCGCAACGGAGAGCCGGGACTCACGCTCCCAGTCGTCGAGCAGGGCGCGGGCCGAGCGGTGGAGGAAGAGGATCTTCAGCACGTTGCGATCACCCGGCGCCAAGGCCGGATAGTCGGTCAGCACGACCCGTGCTGCGTCGTTCCACGCCGCGACGTCCCACGCGGCGGTCTTGACGAAGGCCGGACCGCTCCTGAAGCCGCTCAGGACCGACTGGAAGCGGCCGGACAGATCGTCGCCGCCGGCCTCGGCGTTCACCGGCGCTGGGAGGCCGGCGAGCAGGAACAGGTGCTCACGCTCCGCGTCGTCGAACGCAAGGGCCCGGGCGATGCTGCCGAGCACCTGGGCAGACGGCGACCCGCCCCGCCCCTGCTCGAGGCGCGTGTACCACTCGACGCTGACCCCTGCCGAGCGCGCCACTTCCTCCCGACGCCACCCGGGAGTCCGGCGACGGGTGCTGGTGACCCCGGGCAGGATCGACGGGTCGAGACGTTCTCGACGACCGCGCAAGAACCCACCCAGGGTCTCACTCGTGCTCACTGTCCGCGCTCCTCCACAGGTCGGCGATCTGCGCACCGGTCCTTTCGGAGTGTCCCACCTGGACCGTGCGGCTACCTTGTCCGCCGACGGCACGAAGTGGTCCTCGACGGTCAGCCAACCGGTCGGGCCAGGCAGGTGCGAAGCAGTTCCGCGGTCGGCCACCGCCCTCCCGGCAGTTACCGCCCGGACGTGCCCAGAGGCGTCTCACAGTCGGCGGGCCGTCGTGGACTTCGTAGCCTCGGACCGAAGAAATGGGCACGCACGAAGCATGGGTTGAAGCCTCGACACCACGTTGGTTCAGGGTCTGCTTCCGCAGCATTCTTGAGAGGGTCGTTGCTCGCGCTGCTGGTCGACAGCCTCCAGGCACACCAGCAGTCGAAGCGCGTCAGTCCGCCGCCTTGGAGCGGACCCCTTCGAAGTCATGGATCTTTCGAAGCGGTCGGATCGCGGCGGGTGGCGGCCTCGCCGGGAGCGACTAGCCGGTTCCGTGACAGAACGGAGCCAGCGGGGTTGCCGTTCGCACCTACCCGACTCCAGGGACACGCGGCTTGAGCAGCTAGTCGGCGACCTCGATGCCGTGCAGGGTGAGGAGCTCGGCGAGGCCGTCGTCGTAGCCCTGACCAACGACCCGGTACCGCCAGGTGACGTGTCGGCGGTAGACGTCGGCCAGCACGAGGCTGCGCTCGTCGGTCGCGGCGTCGAGGGTGGCCGAGGCGACCTCTCGACCGGTGTCGGTGTCAGTCAGCGTAAGACGGATCGCGCCAACGGATCCGAAGCTGACATCGCCGTCGATGGCGGCGGCGATCCGTACCCGGACAGTCTCGTCGGCAAGGGCTTCGAGATCGATGTCGACGCCCTGCTCGCTGTCGCCGTCGACGGTCAGGCGGACGCTTCCATCAGGTGTGCTCGGCTGGTTGTAGAAGACCAGATCCTCGTCACGCTCGACCTTGCCGTCGACAGTCAGGACGAGCGCGACGACATCGACCTCCCAGCTGCGGTGCTCAGCAATGCCGCCGCCCTCCCAGCTCGCCGCGAGACCGAGACGGCTTGTGCGGCCGGGAAGGTCGATGACGTGTCCACGTCCGAGAACGGCACTGCCCGGAGAGTCGGTCGGTGCCGCACTGGCGCTCGACGCTGGGACGACAGGTCCGTCGATCGTGACCGGTTGCGTTTGGTTGAGGGTCATTGCCGACGCGCTCGGGGCGGCTAGGCCAGTCGGCATGGTGGTGGACGTGCGCTGCAGATCGGACTCCGCCAGGAGCGGGATCTCGCGCTCGCGGATCTTGCCGATGCGCTTGTCCTGCTCGCCGCCGTCGAGCACGAGGGCGTGGGTCGTACGGGCGCCGAGGTTGACCAAGACGCGCGCACCCAGTTCGCCGGCACGGGTGCGGGCCTCGGCGGCCTGCGCCGAGGTTCCTCCGATGATCAGGACGCTGCGCCCGGCCCACGGCAGCAGCCCGGCACCGGCGCCGGTGGTGCTGAGGGTGGTCGAGGTCGAGGTCGTCGCGGTGGGCTTCGACCTGGGCGCAGAAGCCTGCCCCCGCGGCGTACCCGGCTCGATGTCGTCCAGCAAGGCCAGGAGCGCGGCCTCGGTCATGACGGGCACGCCGAGCGCCCTCGCCTTCACGATCTTGACGCTGGTGTGGCCTGGTTCGTTGCACACCACCAACCGGGTCTGGCTCGACACGCTGTTCATGACGTCGAACCCCAAGCGGGACATGTCCTGGGCGAGGTCGTGGCGCGCCCGCTGGGTGGGGCCGGTGATCACGATCTTCATCCCCTGGACCAGCCTGGCCGGTGGGGTCCACGTCCTCGGGTTCACGTACTGGCTGGGGACGCGGGTGATCGAGGCGGGGTAGACCACGGCCCCTCTGCCGCTGCACGACAGCACGGGCATCGCGACGCCCAGCCGCGTGGCGAGCGCCTGGGAGTGCAGGAACACCTCGCGCAGCACTCGGACGTCGTCGCGGGCATCGTGCGCGGCGAGCTGGGGCACTCCCCAGTAGGCCGCCACCGTGGCGAGCTTGTGGTTCTCCACCGGCAGGTCTAGGCGACGTGACAACGTCACGGTGCACAAACGGTGGGTGGTCGGCAGTCCGACCGAGGCGCGCGCGGTCTCCGCGTGCAGGAACTTATGGTCGAACTGCGCGTTGTGCGCCACGAGGACACGGTCTCGCGTCAGGTCCGCGACCTGCCCAGCCAGCCGCTCGAAGCGCGGCGCACCCGCGAGCAGCTCGGCCGTCAGCCCGTGGATGTGCACCGGGCCGGGGTCGCGGCCCGGATCGACCAAGGAGTGGAGCTCGCCCTCGAGACGGCCCGAGCCGTCGACGGAGACGATCGACAGGCTCACGACCCGGTCCCACGTCGGATTCAGCCCCGTCGTCTCGACATCGACGAACGACCAGCCACCCGCCGGTGGCGACATCACGCCCAGCACCCGAGTTCCCTCCACCGACCAGCCGACGCTCGAGCCTAGGAAGCACCTGCCCTCCGCGTCTCCGGAACGGCTGGATCAGTCGCAAGCACGAGAACCTCCAACTCGGCGTGATCTCGTCGAACCCGACGCGGACGGGACCGACCAGGGTCGACGAGGTTCACCGGAGTTTCCCCGGAGTTCGACGCTCGGAGGCGGCAACGACGAAGACCCCCGATCGCATCGCTGCGGATCAGGGGCCTTCACGTGAGCCGCCTGTCAGAATCGAACTGACGACCTAGTCATTACGAGTGACTCGCTCTACCGACTGAGCTAAGGCGGCCGGCGTCTGCGCACCGGAGCACGTGGACGACCGCTGGAAGTATACGGACGAGCAGGGTCAGTGCCGAAACCAGCCCGACCCAGCTCGCGCGGAGAGCCTCAGACGGCGACGACGGCGTCCGTACGACGCGCCGCCGGCCGGGTGCGCTCGGCGGGCTCGGTCTGCGTGGCGCCGCACCAGCAGGTGAACGTGAGGACGACGCCCTGGTCGGTCTCGGCCACGCCGGTGAGCTGGGTGGGGAAGATGAGCTGGGTCCGCTCGCAGGCGGTGCAGTGGTGGGTGAACGGCGACATACCGACAGTCTCTTCCATGGCAGACACCAGGGGTAGCCTTGCTTTCCAGCGACACCCCTAGGAGAGACCTATGCTTTCGCTGCACCAGCTGAGGTGCTTCCTCGCCACCTACGAGCACGGGTCGCTCACGGCCGCAGCCGACGAGCTGGGTTACGCCCAGCCGTCGGTCTCCGAGCAGGTCCGGGCGCTGGAGAAGTCGCTGGGGGTGCAGCTGTTCCGCCGAGTCGGGCGGGGCGTCGTACCGACGACGGTGGCCGACACGCTGCGCCCGCACGCCGAGAAGGTGCTGGCCAGTGTCGAGGAGGCACGGGAGGCCGTGCAGAGCGTCAAGTCGTTCGAGACCGGCACCATCCGCTTCGGGATGTTCGGGGTCGCGCGGCTCTACGCCAGCGCCGGGCTGATCGCCGACGTGCTGGCGCGCTACCCCGGCGTGCGCGTCGAGCTGGTCGGCCAGAACTCCACCGAGGTCGCCGAGGACCTGCGTCGCGGACGGCTCGAGGCGGCGATGCTGGCGGTCTCGGGCGTGCAGAGCGAGGGCATCACGATCACCCCGGTCGCACGCGAGGAGCTCGTCTACATCAGCGCCGACCCGTCACGGCTCACGAGCCCGGTCACCGCGCGGCGGCTCGCCGACGCGAGCCTGGTGATGCCCGAGACGACGTGGCGCGCCGACGACTCGACACGCATCCTGCTGCGCCAGATGCTGCACGAGACCGGGCGCAACCCACAGACCCGCATCGAGGTCGAGGACGTCGAGACCGCGGTCGAGCTCGTCGGGATGGGGCTGGCCGACTCGGTCATCCCCCGCGGCGCCGCCGAGCAGCTGCTGCCCCGTCTCGCGCCGGACGCCGGCTGGGTGTCGCTGCGCCCCCAGCAGTGGGACACCTTCGGCATCGTGCACCGCACCGGCGCGGTCCTGTCACCGGCGGCGCAGCTGATGATCGAGCTGGCCACCGCGCGGATCCGCGAGATCGCCGAGCCCCTCGGGTCGGTGTGACCGCCGTGGGCCGAGGTCGCGTGCGTCGGCCTGAACCACACGTCGGTCGAGGAGGTTGCCCTGGCAATCATCACGAGACTGCTCAGCCGCAGCGACGGCTCAAGCCGGCCCATCGGCTGCGGTCGGGCGGTCTCGTGACGGTCGCGGGCGACCTCCTCGACCACCGTGTGGTGAAGCCTGGCGATGCGGTCAGGCGGTCTCGTGACGGCCGCGGGCGACCTCCTCGACCACCGTGTGGTGTGGTCCGCCGCGATGCGCGGGCGGCCTTCTCGACCACCGTGTGGTGACGCCTGCCGCGGTTCAGGTTTCTCTCAACCAGGGTGATGAGAGCCTAGGGCCATGTCGGCTGAACAGGAGCGCGAGGTCGCTGAGGCCTCGGCGACGCTCGAACGGGCGCTGATCGAGGTCAAGAAGGTCGTCGTCGGCCAGGACACGATGGTCGAGCGGATGATGGTCGGGCTGCTGGCCCGCGGCCACATCCTGCTCGAGGGCGTGCCCGGGGTGGCCAAGACGCTCGCGGTCCGCACCCTCGCCGACGTCGTCGGCGGCAGCTTCTCGCGACTGCAGTTCACCCCCGACCTGATGCCCGGCGACATCACCGGCACCCGCGTGTGGCGCGCGAGCAGCGAGACCTTCGACGTCGAGCTCGGGCCGATCTTCGCCAACCTCGTGCTGGCCGACGAGATCAACCGCGCCCCGGCCAAGGTGCAGAGCGCGCTGCTCGAGGCGATGGCCGAGAAGCAGGTCTCGATCGCCGGCAAGAGCCACCCGCTGCCCGACCCGTTCCTGGTGCTCGCCACGCAGAACCCCGTCGAGTCCGAGGGCGTCTACCGCCTGCCCGAGGCCCAGCGCGACCGGTTCCTGCTCAAGGTCGACGTGCCCTACCCAACCGGCCAGGAGGAGTTCACCATCCTGCACCGGATGTCGGTCGATCCGCCGCGCGCCGAGGCCGTGCTCTCCCCCGCCGAGATCATCCGGCTGCAGAGGGTCGCCGACGGGCTCTTCGTGCACCACTCGGTCGCGTCCTACCTGGTCAACCTCACCATCGCGACCCGCTCGCCCGAGCGCTACGGCCTGCCCCACCTGCGCAGCGCGATCGAGCTCGGCGTCAGCCCGCGCGCCTCGCTCGGCATGCTCGCCGCCGGCCGCGCGCTGGCACTGCTGCGCGGTCGCTCCTACGTGCTGCCCTCCGACGTCGCCGAGGTCGCCTCCGACGTGATGAGCCACCGGCTGCTGCTGTCGTTCGACGCGGTCGCCGACGGCGCCGACCCCCGCGCGATCGTGCGCGAGGTCGTCGCCGCCGTGCCGCAGCCCAGCGTGGCCACCCGCGAGGACCCCGACCACAAGAACGGCTACCACGCCACGCAGCCGCTCCCGGTCAACGGCGGCGGCTACTCCGGCGAGCACGTCGGCCCGTGAGCCACCCCGACTCCCTGCCCCCGCTGGGCGGCACGGCCTCGCCCGAGGCGGTGTTCGACGCCCTCGAGCTCGCCGTACGACGGCGCCTGCCGGGTCGCCTGCACGGCGACAAGCGGGGGCTGCGGCTGGGCTCGGGCTCCGACCCCGAGGAGGTCGTGCGCTACCGGCCCGGTGAGGACGACGTACGCCGCATCGACTGGAACGTCACCGCCCGGTCCGGCGAGGCCCACGTCTGGCGCCCGCTCGCCGAGCACGAGCTCGAGACCTGGGTGCTCGTCGACGACTCCCCCAGCATGGCCTTCGGCACCGTCGCGCTCGAGAAGCGCGACATCGCCGCCGGCGTCACCGCCGCGGTCGCCATGCTCACCGCCGGCCCGGGCAACCGGCTCGGCACCGCCCACCTCACCGGCGACGGCCTCACCTGGGCCGCCCCGGTCCCTTCCCGCGCCGCCGCCCACCGCGCGCTGCGTCGTCACGCCGTGCCGTCCACCAAGGGCGGACCCGACCTGGCGACCGCCCTGCGGTCCTTCGCCGCGCGGCACGCGCGCCCCGGGGTCCGCGTCGTGGTCACCGACCTCGTCGAGCCCGACGGCCGCACCGAGCGGCCCTTCGCGTGGGAGCAGCCCCTGCGCCGCTTGGCCGCCGCCCACGAGACGCTGCTGGTCGAGATCGTCGACCCCCGCGAGCTGTCGCTGCCCGACGTCGGCACCGTCACGCTCGAGGACCCCGAGACCGGACGCCGCCAGGAGGTCTTCACCTCCGACAAGCGGTTGCGCCGCCGCTACGCCGAGGTGACGGCGGCCCACCGGGTCGCCACCGCCGAGGCCGTGCGGGCGGCCCGGGCCGGGCACGTGCTGCTGCGCACCGACCGCGACTGGGTGCGCGACCTCGCGCGCCACGTCAACGGCGCCCCGATGCGACGGGTGGTCCCCGCATGAGCGCCCCCACCCCGCTCCTCGGGCTGGCCGACCCCCGCTGGCTGTGGCTGCTGGTGCCCGTCGCCGCACTCCTCGTGCTCTACCTCCTCGCCCAACGCCGCCGCACGACGTACGCCGTGAGGTTCGCGACCCTGCCGATGCTCGAGCGGCTGGTGCCCAAGCGCCCCGCGTGGCGCCGGCACGTGCCAGCGGCCCTGCTGCTGCTGGCGTTCGTGGTGCTGGCCTTCGCAGCCGCCCGCCCCTCGGTCGACCGGCAGGTGCCGCGCGAGCGCGCCACCGTGATCGTCACCGTCGACGTGTCGCTGTCGATGCAGGCCACCGACGTCGACCCCGACCGGCTGACCGCCGCCCGCGAGGCCGCCAAGCGGTTCATCGAGGGCCTGCCCACCGGGTTCAACGTCGGGGTCGTCGAGTTCGCCGGGTCGGCCGCGGTGCTGTCCGAGCCGGGCCCCGACCACGCCAAGGCCATCGCGGCACTCGACCGCCTCGAGCTCGCCGAGGGCACCGCCATCGGCGACGGCGTCCTCACCTCGCTGGCCCAGATCCAGGCGCTCGGCGACCAGACCACCACCGACGCCGAGGGCAACGCCAGCGAGCCGGTGCCCGCCCAGATCGTGCTGCTCTCCGACGGCACCAACACCGTCGGCAGCAGCGTCGACCAGGCCGCCTCGGCCGCGACCGAGGACGGGGTCCCCGTCTCGACCATCGCCTACGGCACGCCCAGCGGCACCGTCGTGGTCGACGGCGAGACCGTCCCCGTGCCGGTCGACCAGCCCTCGCTCGACGCGCTGGCCCAGGCCACGGGCGGCACCGGTTACTCCGCCGAGACCGCCGAGCAGCTCGACCAGGTCTACGACGACATCCAGTCGTCCATCGGCTACCGCACCGAGCCCCGCGACGTCACCCCGTGGGTCGTGGCCCTGGCGCTGCTCGTCGGCCTGGTCGCCGCCGGGCTGAGCCTGCGCTGGTTCTCGCGGCTGCCCTGACCTGTCGGTCCGGTCGTGCCGACGGGGTCTCAGAACCGCGGCGACCAGCGCCGGCTGGGGACCTGGTCGGCCTTGCCCCGCCACCGGTTGTGGGTGCGGTAGGCGATGATGTCCCACAGCTGGACCTTGACCCGCAGGCTGCGCGGGCTGCCCAGGCAGGTCTTGGGCAGGCCCATGCCGACCTGGTCGCGCCCGGGGCGGAAGAAGAAGTAGACCGGGCAGTCGAGCAGGCGCCACTGCCCGTCGACCCGGCCGACGAGGTAGCCCCCGCGCCGCTCGTCTCCGTCGATCGGGCTGTAGCTGAACGCGTAAAGCTCGGCCCCCGGGCGCGTCGGGTCGGTGTCGTAGAGCACCTGCATCGCCTGGGCCCTGGCCACCGTCAGGCGGCCGGTGACCGTGGTCCACACGCACCGGTCGGTCGGCTTGTGCCACAGCCCGACCGCGTCGAGGTCGACGCCGCGGGGCGCGTCACCGAGCCGGTCGCGCAGCACCTTCTCGGGCCGACCGTTGGCGCACTGGCGCTGGCGTTCCTGGCCCGGCGACCCGTCCGCGGTCGCTGTCGCGGTGGGGACCGCCAGGAGCGGGGCGAGCAGGAGCAGGGCCAGGAGGCGTCCGAGAGCCGTCATGAGCTCCACTGTGGGCGGCGGCGTACGCCGGGCGCCACCGGAACTATCCGGTCAGCACCTGGTCAGCACTCGGTGCCGTCGGCCGGCACCGTCCCGTCGATCAGGTAGCCCTCGACGGCCTCATCGATGCACGCGTTGCCCTTGTTGTAGGCGGTGTGGCCGTCGCCGTCGCGGGTGAGCAGCACGCCGCTGGCCAGCTGGTCGGCCAGCGCGACCGCCTCCTCGTAGGGGGTGGCGGGGTCGCGGGTCGTGCCGATGACGACGATCGGCGCGGCGCCCTCGGCCTTGATCGTCGGCGGCGGCTCGGCGGCCTCGACCTGGATGCCGTGGCAGCCGGTCAGGCCCCACGCGAACACCTCGCCGAAGGTCGGCGACGCCTCCTCGAACGCCGGCAGCTCCGCCGGCACCTCGGACGGCTCGATCGCCTCGGGGTCGTCGAGGCAGTTGATGGCGAGGATGGCCTCGAGGCTGTTGTCGTCGTAGCCGCCGGAGGCGTTGCGCGAGCCGTAGAGGTCGGACAGGAGGAGCAGGGTGCTGCCGCTGCCGTCGAGGGCCTCCTGCAGGCCCTGGTCGAGGTAGGGCCAGCTGTCGCGGCTGTAGAGCGGGGTGACCAGGCCGTAGAACGCGTTGCCGATCTCGAGGTCGCGGTCCTGGTTGGTGGGCAGCGGGTCGGCCTCGACGTCGTCGAGGAGCTGGTCGATGGTGGCCAGGGCGGCGTCGCGGTCGGCGCCGAGGAAGCAGTCGCCCTGGGCGACGCAGTCGTCGACGTAGGCGTCGAGGGCGGTCTGGAAGCCCGCCGCCTGGCTCAGCGCGTTCTCGCGGAAGTCGAGGGTGGGGTCGGTGGCCCCGTCGAGCACGAACCGGCCGACCTTGTCGGGGAAGAGCGAGGCGTAGGTGGAGCCGAGCGTGGTGCCGTAGGAGAACCCGAGGTAGCTCAGCGTCTCCTCGCCCAGCGCCGAGCGCAGGACGTCCATGTCACGGGCGGCCTCGACGGTCGAGACGTGACCGACCAGGGCGTCGGAGCTGGCCACGCACCCGGCGAAGAACGCGTCCTGGTTGGCCACGACCTCCTTGCCCTCGGCCGCGTCGTCGGGCGAGGGGTCCTGGGCGACGAACGCGTCGAGGGCCTCGTCGGGCAGGCAGTCGACGGGGTCGGACTCGCCGGTGCCACGGGGGTCGAAGGCGACGATGTCGACCCGGTCGAGCAGCTCGGGGCGGAAGTAGCCGGAGGCGTTCTCGGCCATGGTCGTGCCCGGGGCGCCCGGACCGCCGGGGTTGACCACGACCGACCCGACCCGGTTGGCCTGGTCGCCCGCCGGGACGCGCTCGAGCTTGAGCTTGATGACGTCGCCGTCGGGCTCCTGGTAGTCAACCGGCACCTCGAGGGCGGCGCACTCGTTGGCGCCGCACTCCTGCCAGTCGAGCTGCTGGGTGTAGAACGACTCGAGCCCCTCCGGTGCCGGACCGCTCGCCGGGGGCGGGCTGGTCGGGGTCGACGCGCTGCGTCCGCTGTCGTTGCTCCCGCCGTCGCTGCCCACCACGAGGGCGGCCGTCAGGCCCCCGCCGATGCCGACCACCAGCACCGCCACGACAGCGACCACCACCACCAGCTTGTTGTTCACCGGGCCATCATGTCGTGACCGACCAACCTCGTCGCCCCGAGACCGTGCCCGCGCCGGTCAGTCGCCGGAGCGGCCCGGCACCTTGAGCGCCACCATCATCGACTCGAGTGCCAGCTGCACCGGCACGTTGAACTCGACCATCTGCTCGCGGGCCTCGAAGATCCAGTCGATGCGCCGCAGGTTGAGCTCGGGGGTCGAGTCGCGGACCAGGTCGTCGATGTCGCCGCGCCGCTCCTGGTTGACCAGGTCGCCCGGAGCCCCGAGCGCCACGGCGATCGCGTCGCGGTAGACCGAGACGAGGTCCATCAGGCCGCGGTCGACGACGTCGATGAGCCGACGCCGCGAACGCCGCTTCTGGTCGTCGAGCATCTCCTTGAGCGCCGGGCCGTACTCGCGGGGCCGGCGGCCGCGCTCCTCCACGCCGTAGGCCGCGTCGAGGGCGAGCTTCTCCTGGGCGTCGAGCGCCCCGGTGAGGGCCTCGGCCTCCTCCTTGGCGACCTCGGCGAGGTTGGTGGCGGCGGTCATGCACGCGCCGAGGGTGGTGAGCCGGGTGGGCAGCTGGACGACCTCGTTGCGGCGGTTGCGGGTGGCCTCGTCGAGGGCCAGGGCCCGGGCCCGGCCGATGTGGCCCTGGCTGGCTCGCGCCGCGTGGGCGGCCAGCGCCTCGGGCACGCCCTCGGTGCGGACCAGGAACGCCGCGACGTCGCGCGGCGTCGGGGTCGACAGGTTGACCTGGCGGCACCGCGACCGGATCGTCGGCAGGACGTCCTCGAGGGTGGGGGCGCAGAGCAGCCAGACGGTGCGCGGGTGGGGCTCCTCGATGGCCTTGAGCATGGCGTTGCCGGAGGAGTCGTTGAAGCGGTCGGCGTCCTCGATGACGAACACCTGCCGTGACCCGACGGGGCTCAGCGCGGCCTGGCGGGTGAGCTCCTTGGCCTCGTGGATGCGCAGCTGGACGCTCTGGGTGCGGTGGATCGTCACGTCGGCGTGGCTGCCGGCCAGGGCCGTGCGGCACTCGTGGCACTCGCCGCAGCCGCCCTGGGGGCACTGCAGGGCCGCGGCGAACGCGATGGCGGCGTTGGAGCGCCCCGAGCCCGGCGGCCCGGTGAAGAGCCACGCGTGGGTCATGCCGTCACCGGCGACGGCACGGCGCAGGGCGGTGACGGCATGCTGCTGACCGACGAGGTCGTCCCAGACCGTCATCGGACCGCCTGGCTCAGCAGCGGCTCGACGGCGGCACGGATGTCGCGCTCGATCGCGTCGACGTCGGCGCGGGCGTCGAGGACGAGGTAGTGGTCGGGGTCGGCGGCGGCCATGGCGAGGAACGCCTGGCGCACCCGCTGGTGGAACTCGAGCGACTCGCCCTCGATGCGGTCGCGCCCGGCGAAGCGGCCCAGGCCGGTCTCGGGCTCGAGGTCGAGGACCACGGTCAGGTGGGGCCGCAGGCCGCCGGTGGCCCAGCGGGCGACCGCCTCGACCTCGGCGACGTCGAGCGAGCGCCCGGCGCCCTGGTAGGCCAGCGTCGAGTCGACGTAGCGGTCGGTGACCACCACCCCGCCCCGCTCGAGGGCCGGGCGCACCAGCGTCGCGACGTGCTCGGCCTTGTCAGCGGCGTAGAGCAGCGCCTCGGTGCGGTCGTCGAGCGCGCCGGTCTCGGGACTGAGCACGATGCGCCGCACCTCGCGACCCACCCCGGTGTCACCGGGCTCGAAGGTGAGGACGACGTCGTAGCCGTCGGCGCCGAGCCAGGCCCCCAGGCGCCGCGACTGGGTGGACTTGCCCGACCCCTCGCCACCCTCGAAGCACACGAAGACGCCACGGTCGGCGTACGTCGGGGGCGAGGGGGGTAGAGGCACGGCGGCGACGCTACCGGTCGCCGCCGACAGGGCCGCAGCACGCCCGCCACCGGACTGCGGCGCGTCGACGCCGACGAGGTCGCGCGGCGTTCTACGGTCCGGCCATCACCAGCACCAGCCCGACCACCAGAAGGAAACCTCCCATGAGCTTTGCCGACGCCGTCAAGAACGGCCTGTCCAACTACGTGCTCTTCACCGGACGCGCCCGCCGCTCCGAGTACTGGTACTTCGCGCTCTTCTACTTCCTCGTGCTGATCGTGGCGGCGATCCTGGACGGGATCATCGGCACCTACCCGTTGCTCTACGCCGTCGCGGCACTCGGCCTGTTCCTGCCCAACCTCGGGCTCTCGATCCGGCGCCTGCACGACACCGGCCGCAGCGGCTGGTTCATCCTGCTCGGGCTCATCCCGATCGTCGGCCCGATCATCCTGATCGTCTGGTACTGCAGCGACAGCGGTCCCGACAACCAGTACGGCCCCAACCCCAAGGGCATGGGCATGGGCGCCGGCCCGGGGGCGGCCTACCCCGGCTACCCCGCCTGACCCACGACGTACGACGATCGCCGACGAGATCTCGTCGGCGGTCGTCGTGCGTGAGGACGGCGGTGGTCAGGCCTTCTTGGCCGTCGTCTTCTTGGTGGCCGTCTTCTTGGCCGCGGTCTTCTTGGCGGCGGCCTTCTTGGCCGGGGCCTTCTTGGTGGTCTTCTTGGCCGTCTTCTTGGCGCCCTTGGCCGGTCCCCGCTCGCGACGGTCGGCGAGCAGCTCGGCGGCCCGCTCGGTGGTGATCGACTCGACGGAGTCGTCCTTGCGCAGGGTGGCGTTGTACTCGCCGTCGGTGACGTACTCGCCGAAGCGGCCCGACTTGACCACGATCGGCTGCCCGGAGACGGGGTCGTTGCCGAGCTCCTTGAGCGGCGGCGCCGCAGCGGCGCGTCCACGCTGCTTGGGCTGGGCGTAGATCTTGAGCGCCTCGTCGAGGGTGACGGTGAAGAGCTGCTCCTCGGTGGTCAGCGACCGCGAGTCGGTGCCCTTCTTGAGGTAGGGCCCGTAGCGGCCGTTCTGGGCGGTGATCTCCTCCGGCTCCTTGTCGCCCTCGGCAGGAGCGACGCCGACGACGCGCGGCAGCGAGAGCAGCTTGACCGCGTCGTCGAGGGTGATCGTGTCGAGCGACATCGACTTGAACAGCGAGCCGGTGCGCGGCTTGTCGTTCTTCTTCGCGTCCTCGGGGAGGTCCTCGGTGACGTAGGGCCCGTAGCGGCCGTTCTTGGCGATCACCCGCAGGCCGGTCTCGGGGTGGTTGCCCAGCTCGATCTCCTCGCCGGCGGGGTTGGCGAACAGCTCGGCGGCCTTCTCGAGGGTCAGCTCGTCGGGCGGCAGGTCGTCGGGCACGTTGGCGCGCTTGCCGACGGGGTTGCCCTCGTCGTCTGGACCCTCGAGGTAGGGGCCGTAGCGCCCGACGCGCAGGTTGATGCCCGAGTCGGGCCCGCCGACCGGGAAG